>NZ_VOYQ01000006.1:0-124091 GCF_013420195.1 Acinetobacter sp. YH01024 | reverse complement strand
TTAGAGGAATTGCCACAAGATACGATAAGCTAAAACGTAACTATCAAAGCGCTGTTGCTTTAGCTTGTATATTTATATGGTTGCCTCTTTAGCTCAATTTATCGGCTGTAAATGTCAACACACCCTAATACATAGCCCGACAAATAAAGCCGCAATGGTCAGCGCACCAAACCAATAACTGATGTTGTTGCTCGGCGTGCCAAGTGAGAGGCAAATTATCAAGGCGATGATCAATAGCGCCCAGCCGACTAACGTGGCTAACCGTGTTTGGCCCACACTTAACTCTTTGCTGTAGAACTGCTTTTGATGTTTAGACATGCTGTATGCCAAGGCAAAAAAACCTAAGCTACTCAGTGCCCAAATCAGGAGAAAGAGCATCATGCTTCAACCTCCTTTGTGCCACGTGCTTTTTTAACAGGCAGCCCTTTATGCTTTTTCACTTTGTAAAATGAATAGGCAAACAAGATAGCCAAAAGCCACATTGCAAGATCAAAGGAGGCAATCATCCATTGGCCATTTGCCATGGTATTCCAAAGCGGTTGACCACCAGTCATGAAGTTTACAATCGGCAGTAAGGCAAAAATTGCTGTGGCAAAAGCTAAAAGTTCTAGCCACGCTTGACGATGCGTACGGAACATCGCATAAATAAGCGTTAGTAGCCAAACAATAAAGAAACTACGAATTTCTAATTCCGAACGGTTTTCAAGTTGTGCGGGAATAAAACGGTTGGCATAGAAAAATGCTGCGCAGGCAATCGGCAAACCAATAATCGCTGCAATATTGGTCACTTCAACCGTGCGGTAGCCAAATGATTTAAAGCCTTGTTTTTGCTGTTGCGGCGCACGTTTTACACACCACAGAATGAGACCTGTAGCGACCATCAGTGTGCCTACAATCCCTGAAATAAACAGCAGCCAACGTAGTGCTAAATCTACACCGCGTGCTTCATGCAGCGTAGTCACTACATTGTAAATACCCATCGGTACAGAAGGGTGCTTTAACTTGGCACTTTCATCAGTTAGGTCTTTGCCAGTTACGCCATCAAATTGTTTGCTTGCATAGACATTTCGATACGCGACACTTTCACCATGTAAGGCACGTAGCTCAATTTTAGCTTGGTCTGTATTTGGTGCAATGATGCTAACGGTACTAATCGGATTGGTTTTCCATTCAGTCTGAACCGCAGTCACGATTGGCGCTAAGTTGGTCAACGGCGCAGCAACGACAGGTTGCTCTTCACGTTTAGAGCGACGATCTCCTCGACCTTCACCACGGCCCTCAGCACGATTTTCGCCTTGGTTTTGCGCAGAATTGGCACGGGCTTGCTGTGGGCGTTCGCCACGTTCTTCGCGTCCTTGGGCAGATTCACGTCCTTCAGGTTTATTTTCTTGAACTAGGGCACGATTTTGTTCTTGTAAAAATTGTCCCCGGTTTTCATAAATACGTTCAATCCCCCAAGGCATGATTGTAAATAACAGCAGCAACAGGCCACTAAAGGTGATCATGATGTGGAAGGGAAGCGCAAATACTGCGGTTGCATTATGTGCATCGAGCCAAGAACGTTGTCCTTTACCTGAACGGAAGGTAAAGAAATCTTTAAAGATTTTTTTATGAGTAATCACACCACTAATGATGGCAACTAACATCAACAGTGTCGCTATCCCGACAAACCATCGCGTCCACATACGTGGCATACCATAAAGTTCGAAATGGAAACGATAGAGAAAATTACCACCACGCGTATCGCGCGGCTCAAGCACTTCACCTGTAGCACTATCAATGTAGATTTGTTTACCACCACGGCGTGCGCGAGGGTCTTCACCTTGTTCACGAACGGTAATTAATGTGGCATTTTGACGCGTATTCGGCAGTAAAATATTCCAAGCACCTGCATTTGGATGATTTTGCTGTAAATAATTCAGTGCGACTTGAGTTTGTTGGACTTGTGAACTGGCTGGAACGGATTGATGCAGCTCAGGTGTCATCCAAACATTGATTTCATTTTTAAAAAAGCTCAGGGTTCCGGTCAGGAAAATTGCATACAGCAACCAACCTAAGATGAGGCTAGCCCATGTATGCAGCCAAGACATGGACTGGCGTGGTCCCTCAACTTTTGCATCAACACGCATTTTAGCTTCCCATCATCATATAAACGGCATACAAACACACCGCAGGGATCACAATGCCTAAAGTTGCTTTGAGGGTTTTATTCACCATAAAGACCCAAATAAATGCACAGCTCCACAGGATAAATGCAATTAAAGTTGCACTCATGGCTGCACTTCCGCGGTCTTCGCTAAACACATCTGCGATTACGATGGCAGATAGCATCGCGACAACATATCCGCCCACTAAAGCGAGGGCAAAGCGATAGAAAATCATCAAGCGATAGGTCAATAGAGAAGGGGTGTCTTTACGCGTTTTAGGCAGCGCAGATGTGAGGGGGGTCACGAGTGCCTCAGGTGGTGAGCTATTCATAAAATACTTAAGCGCTTGGAAATTGTATTAAAGTTAATCTAAATGATAACAATTATTATTAATAATTAGAATAATGTATTCACAAAATTATTGATTTTTCAGCATGCTGAGTAGAAATGGATTTAAATGAGGAGAATTAAAGGCGAAAAAATAGCGACCGGAGTCGCTATTTTAGAATGCAAGAATGCTTAATTCTCTACATTATTGCTCTTGTTGAATGCCTGCAACTAACCAGTCTTGATCAGAACCCACAGGTTTAACAAAATGCCATACTTCAGCAAATGGCTGTGGCAGACTATTTAAGTCTTCACTTACCGTACCTGTAAAACGCACACTTACAACGTATTGACCATTTTCGTTAGCAGAATCGACCACCATAGCATTTAAGTTAGAAAACTCAGCAACGTCTTCATCTTTATTCGCCATAATGTCGTTATACATAGACTGGTAAAGGTCAGGCGTTAAGTAACGCTGAATTTCAGAAATGTTGCTTGCAGTATTCATCGATTGAATGTGGTTAAAACGCTGACGTGCAACACGTAAAAATGTTGCTGGTTCTGTACCATCAGGCAATTGATTGCCGCTGTTGGTATAGGCAGCACCAAAAGGCGCGTTCGTTGCAGCAGCTGCACCAAATGGAGCATTTGAAGCTGCTGAATTACCGCCTACAGAATTACCAAAAATATTCGTATTGTCATTGCCTGCACGAGGTGCAGCATTTTGTTGGCCAAACGGTGCATTGTTTGCACCGCTGTTTGGCGCATACGGATTGTTAGTGGCTAGTTTTTTTTTTGCGCCCATCTTACGGAAAATGAAGAAGGCAACAGCAGCGGCAAGTAAAATCCAGATCCAGCCTGGAATACCACCTTTCTCTTCCTGTTGTTGAGCTTGCGCTTCAGAAGCTGCTTGACCGTTATTGTCATCGGCCATCGCATTTGCAGCGACTGCACCAATTGCAGCACCAGCCACACCAGCTGCAACCATTCCGCCCACATTCGAGCCAGATTTAGCTGGAGCGCTAGCAGTTGCAGGCTGTTGAACAGGAGCAGATTGACGAGGTTGCTGATAAGACTGAGTTGGAGCAGCTTGACGGCTCATACCATGGCTTTTACCACCGCCGACACGTTTCGCTTCTGCAATCGGCGCTACCAAAAGGGCTGCTGTTAAAAGAGCAGTCATCAAACCACGCTGTCGAACTTCCATCAAATTTTCCTATATCTATATAAAGTTAAAATAGCCATCTAGTTATGCCGCCATTTGTACTGAATTTCAATAGAACATCGGTAAAAAATTGAAAATTCATTCAAAATAAACGATTCAACGTGACTAAGACTCATCGGTAAGTGTAATTGCCTGACTCAACGCCTCATGTAAACGTGCGACAGAAATAATCTCTACACCTGAAATAGGTTTTTGCGGTGCATTCCCACGCGGTAAAATAATGGTTTTAAAACCATGTTTAATGGCTTCTTTGAGTCTTTCCTGTCCATTGGGTACAGGGCGGATTTCGCCTGAAAGGCCGACTTCACCAAATACTGCCAAATGCTGCGGCAGGGCTTTAGCTCTTAAGCTAGAGGCGCAGGCTAAAAGTACCGCAAGGTCAGAACCTGTTTCTGTGATTTTTAAACCACCCACGACATTGACATAAACATCTTGTCCTGCAGTTTGTACGCCACCATGACGGTGCATAACGGCTAAAAGCATGTTTAAACGGTTTTGTTCTAAACCTAAGGCCACGCGTCGAGGTTGTCCGTGCGCATCATCTACCAAAGCCTGAACTTCAACTAAAAGTGGACGTGTACCTTCACGGCTAATCATGACGATAGAGCCCGGAATGGCTTCATCATAACGACTCAGGAAAATAGCGGATGGGTTTGATACCTCGCGCAGACCTTTATCGGTCATGCCAAATACCCCAAGCTCGTTGACCGCACCAAAACGGTTTTTCACCGCACGAATCATACGGAAGCGAGAGTCAGACTGACCTTCAAAATACAAAACACAATCGACCATGTGCTCAAGCACGCGAGGGCCGGCCAAAGAACCTTCTTTTGTTACGTGACCGACAATAAACAGTGCAGTGCCACTATTTTTGGCAAAGCGGGTCAGGAGTGCAGCCGATTCACGAATTTGGGAAACACCGCCCGGCGCAGACTGGAGTGTTTCGGTGTATAGGGTTTGGATCGAATCTAAAATGGCCACGGCAGGGCGTTCATGTGCCAATACTTCGCAAATACGCTCGACACAGGTTTCTGCCATGACTTTAAGTTGATCGGTCGGCAAATCTAGGCGCTGGGCACGTAGCGCCACCTGAGACAAAGATTCCTCACCTGTGACATATAAGGCAGAACTTTTACTCGCCGCCATATAGGTTGCGGTTTGTAGCAAAATAGTGGATTTACCAATGCCGGGGTCACCACCAATCAGCACAACTGAACCTGTGACCAGTCCACCACCGAGTACACGGTCAAATTCACCAATACCTGTTGCCATTCGGGTTTCATGCGAAACAGAAACTTGATTTAAGGTGGTCACAGCAGCGGCTTGACCTGCATAGCCACCGCCCATTTTAGGCTGTGCACGGTGTGTAACGGCGGGTGCAATATTGACTTCGACTAATGAATTCCATTCACCACATTCGGTACATTGACCGGCCCATTTGGGATGATCAGCACCACATTGTTCACATCGATAGACACTTTTTGCTTTCGCCATAATATTTACTGTGCACAAACTCAAATTGAGTCACAGCATAGCGGTGAATACATCGAAAAACCAAGTTTTTATCGCATGAAATGACTGTTGAAGGTCAATTGATGTCGTTTTATTTTCAATAGCTGCACTTTTATATAGTAAGCACTTTATAATAGCGCATTATATTTTTTGAAATGGGTCACCACATGACTGAACTATTACGACATATCGATGCCATTGCACGTGAAAAAAATCGTGATGTGTTATTTGTGCATTTTGAAGAATATGATCATCAACATCCTGAGAAAAATACGGTACGTAATGACGTTATGCACTGGTTTGACCTGCAAAATCTCGAGTATTTCCCTTGTATGGGGCTAGAAGGTGAGTCTTTGATCGATAGCTATACAGGTGATTTATACCTTGACGTACCTTTTGATGAAAGCAGCCCTGCATATAAAACTCTCAGTGAATATCTTGAAGATGAACAAGGGAACATGAAAATTCAGGGGGTATTGTTCTTTTCTTTATCCTTGGAAATTGCCTTAGAAATCGAAGCGGATCTGATGGAAGCCAGTGCTGTAGATTCTGAATATGCTGAAAATGAGTTTGGTGACCAATTTGGCGAAGGCTTTATTGAAGATGCTGAGTCAGATCAAAAGGATGAATCCAATGAAAGCAACACGAAAAACGACAAATTTGATGATGGTCAAATCGGTACGATTCAATAAGTAAATATCGATTATCAGTCCGAATAAAAAAGCCACGTGAATTCACGTGGCTTTTTGTTTAGTAGCGTGAAAGGATTAGTACAGTTCACCTGATTTACGACGTGCAATAAAATCTTTCGATTCTTTGGCAATAACACCAGAAAGTAACAACAGCGCAATTAAGTTTGGTACAGCCATCAAACCGTTAAAGGTATCGGCAAATAACCACACAAGATCAAGAGTCGCCACACAGCCTACAAAGACTGAAGCGATGTAAATCAAACGGTAAATCAAGACAAACTTTTCACCAAGTAAGTAAGTACAGCATTTTTCACCATAGTAACTCCAACCTAAAATGGTTGAGTATGCAAAGAAAATAATCCCGAAGGTGACGATCAAGCCGCCAAAACCCGGTAATAATTTATCAAATACGCTGATAGTTAAAACTGCACCAGTTTGGTCGCCAAAACTGTTGCCTGCCATAATAAAGCCCATGACCAAAACAATCCCGGTGATAGAACACACGATAATCGTATCGATAAATGTACCTGTCATTGAAACTAAACCTTGACGTGCAGGGTGATCCGTTTTCGCAGCAGCCGCGGCAATAGGTGCAGAACCCATACCTGCTTCGTTAGAGAAAACACCACGGGCAACACCATAACGAATAGCCGCACCAATCGCACCACCTGCCGCAGCTTCGCCAGTAAATGCATAGGTAAAGATTAATTTGAGAGAAGGAATGACCAATTCAAGATTATTTAAAATGATGATTAGTCCACCCAATACATAACCGACAGCCATAATAGGTACGATATAAGAGGATGCTTTAGAGATGGATTTAATTCCGCCGAGAATTACTAAAGCAGACAGAATAGTAATAACAATACCTGTAATCCACGTTTCAAGTCCGAGACTATTTTCAACAGCGAGGGCAACCGTATTGGACTGTACTGAACTGCCAATGCCGAAAGAGGCTAAAGTACCAAAGAGGGCAAAAATGACAGCGAGCCATTTCCACTTCAGTCCACGTTCAATGTAGTACATTGGACCGCCGCTCATTTCGCCATTTTCATTTTTTACGCGATATTTGACTGCGAGTACGCCTTCACCATATTTGGTTGCCATACCAAAGAGGGCTGTCATCCACATCCAAAACACTGCGCCCGGACCACCGAGCACACAAGCGGTGGCTACACCGGCAATATTACCTGTACCAATGGTGGCTGAAAGTGCGGTCATAAGTGAGGCAAAATGTGAAATATCGCCTTCATGTGATTTGGCATGTTCATGCCTTCCAAACACTTGTTTAAATGCTAAAGGCAACATGCGGAATTGCCAGAATAGTAAACGGAAGGTGAGGAATACACCTGTTCCAACAATGAGGACCAACATGTATGGGCCCCAGACCCATCCACTGAGTGTTTCCATGATATTTTGAATTTCTTGCATAGTATCTTCTTCTTATCGGCCCTGAGTGAGTGAATGCTACATTTTTGATATCTGTAGCAATTGATATGCCATTGTTAGAAACTTCCATGATTTTTGGCATAAATTTTTTATCGTTGGGAAAATATTTTTTGCATAGAATTGAAGTTTTTACAAGTAAATTGTTGTTTTGTTTGTCGCTTTGAATTTGGGATAGAGGTTAAGATTTTTATATATAAGAAAAATAAATTAACTTTGTCACTTAATCCGAAAATATAGATGATGAGAAATAATTTTGTATTTTCTGAAATTTTTACGTTAATTTGTCGCAATTGGAACGCGAAGTTGAATTAAATAATGTCAAATGAAATTCATGGATCGCACGCTGATAGCGGCGATTTGAAACGAAGCTTGTCCAACCGACACCTGCAATTGATTGCGATTGGTGGTGCGATTGGTACAGGTTTATTTATGGGGTCAGGAAAGACCATCAGTTTAGCTGGTCCGTCCATCCTTATTATCTATATGATTATTGGTTTTATGGTTTTCCTCGTTATGCGTGCATTAGGCGAGTTATTACTATCAAATCTTGAATATAAATCTTTTATCGATTTTGCAACCGACTTAATCGGCCCGTGGGCAGGCTATTTTGTGGGTTGGACCTATTGGCTGTGCTGGATCACTATAGGGATTGCTGATTTATCGGCCATCATTTATTACCTGCAATTCTTTAATGGAGGTAACCCGTTCTCGCCCGAAGAAGGGGTGATGATCAGTGTTGCCGCCATTGTTTTTATCATGGGTTTAAACCTTGTTACGGTTAAACTTTTTGGTGAATTAGAGTTTTGGTTTGCACTGATTAAGATTATTGCAATCGTGGTGCTCATTGGTGTCGGTCTTTGGATGATCTTTACCGGTTTTACCTCATCGACAGGTGAAATCGCATCATTCACACATTTATGGTCACATGGTGGTCTATTCCCAACAGGAGTAACTGGCTTCTTGGCAGGTTTCCAAATCGCCATTTTTGCCTTTGTCGGCGTAGAACTCGTGGGTACTACGGCAGCAGAAACCAAAGATCCAGAACACAACTTGCCTAAAGCTGTGAACTCGATTCCGATTCGTATCATTATTTTCTATGTGCTGGCACTTGTGATTGTGATGTCCGTTACGCCATGGAATGCCATTGACCCAAGCATTTCACCATTCGTGAACTTGTTTAGCCAAGCCGGTATTGCTGCTGCTGCGATTATTATGAACTTGGTTGTGTTGTCATCAGTTATGTCATCGATGAATAGTGGTGTGTTCTCGACTTCACGTATGTTGTTTGGTTTATCTCGTGAAGAGCAAGGTCCAAAAGCGTTTGGCCGTCTAAACTCACGTGCAGTTCCGGCAAATGCGTTGTATTTCTCGGCAGTTTGTTTACTGTTGGGTGCGGCATTACAGTATTTCGTACCGAACACGGTTGAAGCCTTCACTTTAGCAACTACACTGTCGACGATTTTATTTATCTGCGTATGGCTCATGATTATCTGGAGTTATATCGTTTACTATAAAACTCGTCCTGAGTTGCATGCGAAATCAACCTTTAAACTACCGGGTGGTTTATATACCTGTTGGCTCGTGATTATCTTCTTCATCGGCATGATTTATGTCTTGTCGCTAGAAGCAGATACCATGAAAGCGCTCATGGTGAGCCCGATTTGGTTCATCATATTGATTATTGGCTATTTCGGTTTTTATAAGAAAAAGCACCATTAATTTACATTTTTAATCTGATGTAAAAACATAAAAAGCTGCTCCTGAGGGGGCAGCTTTTTTATTTGGATATGGACTTATTTTAAGTTAAAACAGACTGTTTATTAGCGTTTCGATTTGTATTAAACAGCATTCAAATTGATATGCTATTTCAGTGAAATCAATAGCCTGATCGAGCTAGAAATAAAGACAAATAAGGATTGAAAACAGCACCATCAAATTTTGCTTAAATTTAGTGCAGAATGGCAAAAAGCTCACTTGGAATTACAGGGCTTTTCTTTTATCCGCGGGTTGATCACGTTATACTCGGAAAAATCTTTTCATTAGGTACGTTTATGTATCGTTTTATGAATTATAAAATTATTGTATTAGCAAGTGCTGTGCTGCTGACCGCTTGTGGTCAGTCTGGTGCATTGCATTTACCTTCAGATGCAAATGCAGATAAGCGCGCAAAATATCTGATTTATCCAGATACGCCTGCACAGCAAAAGCAGGAAAAACAAGCGGCTCCTGTTGCAACTGAATCGGAATCTTCAAATTCTAACCCTACACCTTAATGCTTTTATAGAAAGGATACTTTCATGAGTTTCACCCGTACGAATGGGGTATTGCATGCAGAGCAATGTTCTTTACAACAGCTTGCACAGCAATATGGCACACCGCTTTATGTTTATTCAAAAGCTACTTTTGAAAAGCATTATTCAGATATGGATCGTGCATTTAGCTTTATCGACCATCAAATTTGTTTTGCGGTAAAGTCAAACTCTAATCTTGCGGTGTTAAACGTACTTGCCAAGCAGGGCGCTGGTTTTGATATCGTGACGGGTGGTGAACTCGCACGTGTGTTAAAAGCCGGTGGTGAAGCTTCTAAAATTGTATTCTCTGGTTTGGGTAAAACTGAAGCCGATATCCAAAAAGCGTTGGACGTGGGTATTGCATGTTTTAACGTTGAATCACATGCAGAGCTAGATCGAATCCAAAAAGTTGCTGCGGCAATGGGTAAGAAAGCACCGATTTCATTGCGTGTAAATCCAGATGTGGATGCTAAAACGCATCCTTATATCTCTACGGGTTTAAAAGAAAATAAATTCGGTATTCCTTCAGACAGCGTTTTTGACACCTATGCCTATGCGGCGACATTGCCAAATCTTGAGATTATCGGGATTGATTGCCATATCGGTTCACAGTTGACTGAAACTCAGCCTTTTGTTGATGCACTTGATCGTGTCATTGTGATGATCAATCAATTGAAAGAGATGGGGATTCAGCTAAAACACATCGATATCGGTGGTGGTTTAGGTGTGACTTACAAAGACGAAGTTCCACCAACTGTTGAAGAATATGCTCAGGCAATGCGTCCGGCTTTAGAAAAATTAGGCCTTAAGGTGTATATGGAACCGGGGCGTAGTATTTCTGCAAATGCAGGTGTGTTGTTAACCAAAGTTGATTTACTCAAACCGACCAATCATCGTAATTTTGCGATTATTGATGCTGCAATGAATGACTTAATCCGTCCCGCTTTATATGAAGCATGGATGGATATTCAGGAAGTAACACCTCGTACAGATACAGAAAAGAAAGACTGGGATGTTGTTGGTGCGATTTGCGAAACCGGTGATTTCCTCGGTAAGCAACGTCAGTTGGCGATTCAAGAAAATGACGTGCTTGCAGTATTGGGTGCGGGTGCTTATGGTTTTGTCATGAGCTCAAACTACAACAGCCGCGGACGTGCTGCTGAAGTAATGGTTGACGGTGATCAGTCTCATTTGATTCGTGAGCGTGAAACCATCGAATCATTATGGGAACGTGAACGTTTATTGCCTTAAGGAGAAATTCGAGATGTTATTAGAATTTACCAAAATGCATGGCCTTGGCAATGACTTTATGGTGGTCGATCTAATTAGCCAACGGGCTTATTTAGATACAGTGACGATTCAGCGTTTGGCCGACCGTCATTTTGGTATTGGTTTTGATCAGCTTTTGATTGTAGAACCACCAGATTTACCCAACGTCGATTTTAAATACCGTATTTTTAATGCAGACGGTTCTGAAGTTGAACAATGCGGTAATGGCGTACGTTGTTTTGCGCGCTTTGTGCATGAACGTAAGTTGACCAGCAAAACCAAAATCAAAGTACAAACCAAGTCAGGTATCGTAGAGCCTGAATTAGGTGCGAATGGTTGGGTGCGCGTTAACATGGGTTATCCTCGCTTTTTGCCGCATGAAATTCCATTTATTGCGGAAGAGCCTGAAAACTTATACGACATTGCATTGGCGAATAATGAACAACTCACCATTGATGTAGTGAGTATGGGTAATCCGCATGCAGTGACGATCGTTCCTGATGTCATTACTGCAGACGTCGCTAAAATTGGTCCACAAGTCGAATCGCATGAGCGTTTTCCACAGCGTGTAAATGCTGGCTTCATGCAAATTGTGGATGAGAAACATGCACGCCTACGTGTATTTGAACGTGGTGTCGGTGAAACCATGGCCTGTGGTACAGGTGCTTGTGCAGCGGCAGTATCAGGTATGCGTCGTGGCTTATTAGCCAATTCGGTCGAAATAGAGTTGGCAGGTGGTAAGCTGCAAATTGAGTGGCAAGAAGGTGGTGTGGTTTGGATGACCGGACCAACCGCAACAGTTTACGAAGGACGCTTAGATTTAAGTTACTTCCAAGGTTAAACTCCAAGCCCTGATTCATTCAGGGCTTTTTTCATAAAATAAAAAGTGAATAAAAAATTATAATTCAATGGGATTGGAATCAACATGGAACACATAAATGAAGAAATCTTAGAACAACTTTTTCATAAAGCCTTACATGAACCCGCGTATCGACCCGAATTTTTTAGCTCAGTTATTAGCAGCCAATGTGTATTGTGTGGGAACAACAGGGGCGGATTCACGCATTGCCGAAGATTTGACCTTGGAGGAAGGCGACAGTGTTCAATTGAAATCATGGGAAGATGAAACTTATGATTGCATCATCCCGTTTTTTACTTCTTTGGAAAAAATGCGGTTGGCAATATCTGAAGAAGAGTCGTATATCCGGCTACCAACCAAGGTATTATTTGAAATGACCTTGGGAGCAAAGCTTATATTGAATCCACAATCACCAGATGCAACGAAGGACTTTGTACCAGAAGAAATTCAACATTTGCTGAACGGGCAGTATATTCAGCACTCAGAAAACTATGAAGTTACGGAAGATACGGAAGTTTTAATTGGTCAGCCAGCGGAATATCCGCAGTTTATGATTGATCAATTAAGCATTTTTTTCGGCACAGAGCGTGTGGTAAAAGCAGCTTATTTGGCGCAAATGCTGAATCAAGCTCGAGATGATTCACCAACTTTGCTGATCGGACTAGATTTAGAAGCAGGATTATCTGAACAACAAATTCAAGATTTGCACAGTAAAATTGGTCGTATCACACAGGATATTTTAAAAGAGCAATGCCCAGTGGATTTAATCCATGTCAATCCGCACAGTGTGGATGGTGTAGAAGGGTATTTGCTTAATGAAACGCAAGCTTTTTACCAACGTGTTGATGGTAAGCCTAAGGGGTTCTTTGCTAGACTCTTTTCATAAAACAGATATGTAAGATCGCTTTAGAGAATGTACTGAAACGCTAAAGCACATGTTGAAATGGGAGAAGACAGATGACGATGGATCAGAGTCAACTACTGGCTATGTGGTTGAAGGAACGTGAAATTCAAAATCAGTCTAAACATACCTTGCAAGCGTATGAGCGTGATGTCAGTGATTTTCTCCAATTTTGTACAATACGCAACTTGCCACTGCATGATGTTGAAAAGTCAGATCTGCGTGAATTTGTTGCTCATAAAGTGGAACAGTTTCAGCTCAGTCCAAGTAGTTTGCAGCGCATGTTATCTTCGATTCGCCAATTTATGAAATGGGCAGAACAAGGAAATTATCTCAATTTTAATCCTGCAGATGATTTTCAGCTCAAACGCCAATCACGTCCTTTACCTGGATTGGTCGATATTGAAACCATTAAACAAATCATGGAACAGCCTGAGCCAGAAAGTGAAACTCAACGGCAGCTTTGGATACGTGATAAAGCGATTTTGGAGCTGCTATATTCAAGTGGTTTACGTTTGGCTGAAGTGCAGGGCTTAACCATTCGAGATATTGATTTTAATCGCCAACTGTTACGTATTACGGGTAAAGGGAATAAAACCCGCATTGTACCTTTCGGTTCTAAAGCCAAAGAGGCTGTGATGCATTGGTTGCAATTATATCCTGCATGGCATGGTGATTTTGTCCCAGAAGCCCAAGTTTTTATCACTCAAAAAGGCAATCCACTAGGGGTAAGACAAATAGAAAATCGAGTTAAATTTCAAGCTCGACGTGCAGGTGTAAATGTCGATTTACATCCGCATTTATTACGACATTGCTTCGCTAGCCATATGTTGTCCAATAGCGGTGACTTGCGTGCTGTACAAGAAATGTTGGGGCATAGTAATTTAACCACTACACAAATTTATACCCATGTGGATTTTGATCGATTGGCACAAGTTTATGATCAGGCCCATCCAAGGGCACAGCATAAAGATTCGTAACAATTGCAAAAACGACTTTGGTACTCAGTGGTCTAAATTTTGCTTAAATACACAGGCTAGATTTTACATTTTGTATCCTAAAGTGGTCTACTTCATGAAAATTAAATAAGGATGTGAAAAAATATTGGTAAAATTGACCGACATTTTGAACTATTGTCGCATTATAAAAATTCAAATTATCGGGTATAAAAATTGTCCATTATTGAATTGACGTAAGTGCTGAAGTGAAATTCGCCATTTACTAAATTGCTGTACCGTTAAAAATATATAGGCCATACCATGATTTCAGATATTCAAGAAAAATATGACCAGTTAAATGGTCAGCAAAAAGAAATTTTTGCAGGATACGGCTTACGCCAGATCAAACACTTTGTTGAAATCAGTTTGCCTGAAGTAGAAGCTGTATTGCCTGAAGGTGCGCAGCTACAAGGGATTAATGCCGATGGAAAAGTTCAGGCGTTTAATGCGGCGACGGGCCAATACTTTATTTGGATTTCGGATAAACAATGGCAGCTTACCAATAAAGCAACTGCTAAATTTGACAGTAAAGAAGATGCCCTCACCATTTGGCGTATTTTTGATTTGGCAAAGTATGAACTTATTGACCTAAGCCACATCCATCGTGACTTTTTGGAAAATCAGCCAGCCTAAACCATTGGTCAAATAAACAACTCATGGGCTATCTTCATTGGTTTTGGATGTTTAGCCCTTATATCACCCGCACCATGACATGTTGTGATGTTTATGAGCAGAGCGTTAAAGTGTCTACCTCGTTTGGTTTTAAGCTTTCAAATAAACATTTGAGATAAGCTAGTGGACGTCTTTGCAAAACTTATGATGCTAAACAAAATCTCTAAATGTAAACCCATTTTGCTGTTCAGTAATCAATTCGCTCAGTTTTGATAGCGAGAGCCTGTAAATCCAATCAGTCGTATTCTTGTTTAAGAAATTAAGCTCAAAGGCTCCTTAGATTGTGTTCGTTCATTTGCCGCAAATCATTATTTTTCTTTGCTTAAAATATAATGAAATACCGCATAGCTAGGTTTTTGCATTCGAGGCTGTGAATAACTGCGTTACTACGTGGTCATTCTTGTAGTATCAGCCTCGTCGTTTCTAATGCTTGAGTTGCTCGTTGGCAGACCAATTTCTGTTTATAAATCTTCTAACGGTAACTGGAAGCTTTGTTTGATGATTTGGCTAGGTAAATCAGTCTTTACACTAGTGATGCCATTTTTCTTGGTTAAGTGAGTAGACTGAAATTTACGGTAACTTTCTAGGTCAGGAACTACAACTTTGAGCATTGCATCGCACTCACCCAAAATAATGTAGCACTCCATGACTTGAGGAAGTTCTTTCATCGCTTCGATAAAAGTATCGATGGTTTCAGCATCTTGCCCATTCAACCAAATACGAGAGAACAAAATTAATTGAAAGCCAATCTTTTGTGGATCGACCACGGTGGTGTAATTCTGAATCACACCTGCTTCTTCGAGTAATTTAACCCGACGTAAACAAGAAGAAGGCGAGAGTCCAATTTCCTTGGCTAAGTCATTATTTTGGATGCGGCCATTATTTTGAAGTGCGCGAATGATATTTTTATCAATACGATCTAGTTTAACTAGAATTGACTTAGAAGATGTCTTCATAAAATAGAATATAATTCTAAAAATAATATCTATTATAGAATATTTGATATCCTATTTTAAAGCGATTCAAACATACTAATTTCACTTTCAGGACATAGAAAGGGAAAATTGAAATGTCTGTATTTGCTTTGTTTGCCTTAACGGTAATTCCCCTTATTTTCACACCAGGACCCGATATGCTTTTTATCCTGTCACAAGTGATGGGTAAGGATGCAAAAGCAGGCATGATGGCAACAGTGGGGGTGTGCTCAGGTTATTTGGTTCACTCGATTTTAGTGGCATTGGGTATTGCTGCGATTATCGTGTCATTTCCACTACTCTTTGAAACAATCCGCTGGTTGGGGATTGCTTATCTTTTATATTTGGCAACGCATTTGCTGCGTTCAGTATTTAGCAGTAAAAAATTAAGTATTGAGAAAAAGTCAGCGTCCAACCCGATTAAAAAAGGCTTTTTTACGGCTTTACTGAACCCGAAAGGAATGTTGATATATTTTGCAATTTTGCCGCAATTTATCGATAAATCAGCGAATACCGTGAGTCAAGGTTTGATTTTGTCCTTCATTTTTATTGGGCTGATTTTTGTGGTGTATTGTAGTTTAAGTGTGGTCTTTGCACGTATTACACAAAAAACTCAAATTGATGAACGCAAACAAAAGTGGATCGATGGTACATCAGGTGGTTTATTGGCTCTCGCTGCGACATGGTTAATTGCCAATTAAAAACAGCAAATGTAAATAGAAATAAATGCTTTAACTAAAACCTTCGTGAAAGCGGAGGTTTTTTTATATGTGCTGAATATCGACACATATTAAGAACAAGAAAGAGAGAAAAACCCACCAATTAGCTTCGGAAAAGTGAAATTAGCGCTAAATTCATTATGCTTCTATCTTAAATGACAAGTTTAGATATGTTGCCGAATGTGTAGAGGGAAAGCTCTATTTCAGAAAGATTGATCGAAAATTGATATTAAATCAGATCTTTTGATGAGCTAAATCAAGTAAAAAAATAATAAAAATCAATGCTTAAAAAATAACTGAATAATGCGTTTTTTTGGATAACTGAAGCATTCTTTAAAAAATGTGAACGATAAGTTCAAGGAAATTACGCTTTTTTACAGGTCTTTCGATAATTGTGACTTGACCGAAATGCCGTACACATTGCAAGATAGGGCACCTAAAAAATTTAAAGTGAAGAGTTAATATAACTTTTCTCAACATTTACATTTGCTAAAACAGCCGAGGATTACATGAAGGCTCTTGTTGCTGTAAAACGTGTGGTTGATGCCAACGTTAAAGTTCGCGTTAAGCCGGACAACAGTGGTGTTGACTTAACGAACGTTAAAATGTCAATTAACCCATTCTGTGAAATCGCAGTGGAAGAAGCGGTTCGTTTAAAAGAAAAAGGAACTGTTTCAGAAATCGTTGTTGTTTCTATTGGTCCTAAAGAAGCTCAAGAACAAATCCGTTCTTCTATGGCGCTTGGTGCAGACCGAGGTATCCTTGTTGAAGCTGACGACAGCCAGTTAGGTGCACTTGAAGTTGCAAAAATCCTAAAAGGTGTTGTAGACGCTGAACAACCTCAATTGATCCTTCTTGGTAAACAAGCAATTGATGACGACTCTAACCAAGTTGGTCAGATGCTTGGCGCGCTTTTAGGTGCTGGCCAAGGTACTTTCGCTTCAGAAGTTAAAGTTGAAGGCGACAAAGTACAAGTGACTCGTGAAATCGACGGTGGTTTACAAACTGTTGAACTTGCACTTCCTGCAATTATCACCACTGACTTGCGTTTGAATGAGCCACGTTATGCTGCTCTTCCAAACATTATGAAAGCGCGTAAAAAGCCGCTTGATACTAAGTCACCTGCTGATTATGGCGTTTCACCTGCAACTAAGCTTAAAACTGTTAAAGTTGAAGCTCCTGCAGAACGTAAAGCGGGCGTACAAGTGAAGTCTGTAGATGAGCTTGTAGATAAATTGAAAAACGAAGCGAAAGTGATCTAATACAGAAGGATAAAAATCATGAGTATTTTAGTTATCGCTGAGCACAACAACAAAGCACTAAATGGTGCAACTCTTAACGTTGTTGCTGCAGCGCAAAAAATCGGTGGTGATATCACTGTATTAGTAGCTGGTTCAGGCGCTCAAGCAGTTGCAGACCAAGCAGCTAAAGTTGCGGGTGTAAGCAAAGTATTACTTGCTGACGACGCTGCTTATGCTAATCAATTGGCTGAAAACGTTGCTAAATTAGTTGCTTCTATCGGTGCGGGTTACACTCACATCCTTGCTGCTTCTACGACAACGGGCAAAAACGTACTTCCACGTGCCGCTGCGCTACTTGACGTAAGCATGATCACTGACATCATTGCTGTTGAAGGTCCTAAAACTTTCAAACGTCCAATCTATGCAGGCAACGCGATTGCAACTGTAGAGTCTGGCGAGTCTGTTGTAGTTGCGACTGTTCGTGGTACTGCATTTGATGCTGTTGCAAGCGAAGGCGGCTCTGCTGCAGTTGAAGCTGTTGCATCTACTGGTGATGCTGGTATTTCTAAGTTCGTTTCTGAAGAAATCGTGAAATCTGAACGTCCAGAATTAACAGCTGCGCGTATTGTTGTTTCAGGCGGTCGTGGTGTTGGTTCAGGTGAAAACTATCACACTGTTCTTGATCCATTAGCGGACAAGCTTGGTGCTGCGCAAGGCGCATCTCGTGCAGCAGTTGATGCTGGTTTCGTACCAAACGATATGCAAGTGGGTCAAACAGGTAAAATCGTTGCTCCTGACTTGTACATCGCTGTAGGTATCTCTGGTGCGATTCAGCACTTGGCAGGTATGAAAGAATCTAAAGTGATCGTTGCGATCAACAAAGATGAAGAAGCGCCAATTAACTCAGTAGCTGACTACTGGTTAGTGGGTGATTTGAATACTGTTGTTCCAGAATTAGTATCTAAAATCTAATTTCTGAACGCAGTTCAAAACGCTCCTAAGCTTATGGTTTAGGGGCGTTTTTGTTGTTTGAAGAATTAGTAGGTCTTCTTGGTTATGTTTAATCGATTAATTATACGTAAATGTACATATATAAATTGCAGTTAGATGTTTCATGCTTATGGGGGTAGTGGATTCTTAGTTTAGTACTTCAATATTCATACGATGTGATTTCTTATTATTGGTATTAGACACGACTGTAGCGTAAGCTAAACGTATGTTGAAACTTAAATGGTAAGTAAGCAGGAGCAATCGCTTGGTAATAGGATGGAAATTAATAAATTATAAAAAATACAAAGATTTAAAATAAAATAATAAAAATTTATCCTTCAAGTTTGAATCTTAAACTTAAAGCAAGCTTAAAGGATTGTATATTTTGTGTTAACATTGCTTTTTTATTGAACTTGCCCTTTAGGCTGAGTCTCCCTTTGAAATTTGATTTTCAGTTACCAGTCAGTGTATTGGTGCTGATGATCTGCTGTTTACTTTTTCCTGTTTTACAAAGTATCTCTTTTCCTTTATTTGATGGAATGACTGTTACAGCAGTTGAATCGGTCCAAGCATTGTTATTGCTGTTTTTTGCGATTTTTACTTTTTTCTATATTCGACCACTTGAAATGCAAGATGGAAAGATACTATTTTGGTTGTGGGCTGTTGCATGGTGGTTGTTGCTATTTGGTCGCAGTATTAGTTGGGGGCGTGACTATTTTCCTGATGTGCCTAAACCGTATTTTCGTTTAATTTCGGTATTCATGATTGCACCTGTCGTCTTTATGCTGTTTTCGCCTTATTTACGCCAAGAAATTGTACATAAACTAAAAACCTTGGCTTTACCAATTTGGCCATTCGGCTTGGTGATATTGGGCTTACTGATTTCTGATGCAGTTGAGCATAGTCGAAGTCTTAGTTTTTTATTTTTGTATGATTTGGCTTGTAAAGATTTCATCGAAGAAGTTTATGAATTTCCGCTTATTTTAGGTTTGTTTTTAACAGCATACCCATGGATGCAGCAGGATCATGTACCTCAAGAATTAGAGGTCATGCAATATCATAAAGAGTGATTTTTATCACATTTATGGGTCTAAATTTGAAGCTTCGAGAAGAAATATTTTGAACATTAAACAACCTCTATTCTTAGAGGTTTTTTTCACAGCAAATAAAATCAAAATGCTTAAAATAAATACAAAAAATCATGGTTCTAGTGCAAGATGATTGGCACAAAAATTAGGGTTTTTATGCTATACTGTCCGACTTGATTTTTGATATTGGTTCAGTGTTTTTTGAACTAATTTTTACAGATTTACGATATATAAATGCGGGCAGAATTCTGCTTGTATAACAAGGAGTATGCATGAGCGTATCGGAAATTAGACCGATTGCCATTGAGGATGAACTGAAGAGCTCATATCTCGATTATGCAATGAGCGTGATTGTGTCACGTGCGTTGCCAGATGTCCGAGATGGTCTCAAACCTGTTCACCGTCGTGTGCTTTTTGCAATGCACGAATTGGGCAATGACTACAACAAAGCTTACAAAAAGTCTGCCCGTGTAGTCGGTGACGTCATCGGTAAATATCACCCACATGGTGACTTAGCTGTATACGAAACTATTGTTCGTATGGCTCAAGATTTCAGCTTACGCTATCAATTGGTTGATGGTCAGGGTAACTTCGGTTCTGTCGATGGTGACAGTGCAGCAGCAATGCGTTATACCGAAGTTCGTATGCGTAAATTGACCCACGAACTTTTAGCGGATCTTGAGAAAGATACCGTAGAGTGGGAAGACAACTACGACGGTTCTGAGCGTATTCCACAAGTCATGCCAACACGTGTGCCTAACTTGTTGATTAACGGTGTAGCTGGTATTGCTGTAGGTATGGCAACCAATATGGCTCCGCATAACATGACAGAAGTCATTAATGCATGTCTTGCTTATGCCAACGATCCGCACATCAGCATTGAAGGATTAATGGAACACATTTCTGGTCCAGACTTCCCTACAGGCGGTATCATTTACGGTAAATCTGGCATTGTCGATGCGTACCGTACTGGTAAAGGCCGTTTGCATATCCGTGGTAAATATCACATTGAAGAAGACCAAAAATCGGGCCGTAGCACGATTGTCTTCACTGAAATTCCTTATCAAGTTAACAAAGCAAAAACCATTGAACGTATTGCTGAGTTGGTCAAAGAGAAAAAACTTGAAGGTATTTCTGAACTTCGTGATGAATCAGATAAAGAAGGGATGCGTATTGCAATTGACTTGAAGCGTGGTGAAAACGCTGAAGTGATTGTAAATAACTTATTCCAAAATACCCAATTAGAAAATTCATTCAGTATTAACATGGTCTGCCTCGATAATGGTCAGCCTAAGTTAATGAACTTGAAAGATATTATTGCAGCGTTTATCCGTCACCGTCAGGAAGTGGTTACACGCCGTACCATGTTCGAATTGCGTAAAGCACGTGAACGTGGACATATCTTAGAAGGTTTGACGGTTGCACTTGCAAACATCGATGCGATCATTGAAACCATCAAAACATCTGCAAACCCAAGCGAAGCACGCGAACGTTTACAAGCGGGCGAGTGGGCAGGCGGTGGTGTTGTTGCATTGCTTGAAAAAGCGGGTGCGGTATCTGTCCGACCAGATGAAATTGAAGGCGAAGATCCAGCACGTCCATTTGGTTTAACAGGTGATATTTATCGTCTGTCTCCAACCCAAGTAGGTGCGATCTTAGAACTTCGTTTACATCGCTTAACTGGTCTAGAACAAGACAAGTTACAAGCTGAATATACAGAAATTCTTGGTCAAATTGCTGAATACACGGCAATTTTGAACGATTTCAACTTATTGATGAACGTGATTAAAGAAGAATTGGCTTTAATCCTTCAACAATATGGCGATGCACGTCGTACCGATATCGTGGAATCACGTATCGACTTCTCTCGTGAAGATTTAATCCCTGAAGAGCAAATGGTACTAACTGTTTCTAAATCAGGCTATGCAAAAACTCAACCATTGTCAGACTACGCTGCACAGCGTCGTGGTGGACGTGGTAAGTCTGCAACTTCAATGAAAGAAGACGATTACATCCAGCATTTGATCGTGACTTCAAACCACGCAACAGTGCTTTGCTTTACCAATGTAGGTAAAGTTTATCGTCTGAAAGTGTATGAAGTGCCTCAAGCATCTCGTGGTGCGAAAGGTCGTCCAATGGTGAACTTATTACCATTAGATGAAAACGAAACCATCACCGCTATTTTACCTGTGGTTGATGCGCCGAAGAAATTTAAAGAACGCTTGGCTGACTTTAAAGCATTTGTAAAAGCCAATAGTGCACAGCTACAAACCAATGAAGTGATTAATAGTCATTTTGCTGGTTTAGAAGCTGCACTTGCTGAGACTGAAGATGGTGCAGATGATTTATCTGACGCACTTCGTATTCAGTTGAAACAATTGGGTCTAGAGTTGTCTACGACTGATCTTGATGATGAAATCATCAATGACTTTGCACAGCAAGCGGAAGCCGTTCGTAAAAACTTCTACGTATTTATGGCAACAGAATACGGTACGATTAAACGTGTTGAGTTAGAACAATTCTCGAATGTTCGTTCAAACGGTCTACGCGCGATTGAACTCAATGGTGATGACACCTTAATCGGTGTTGCCATTACCGACGGCGAACAACAAATCATGTTGTTCTCAAACGAAGGTAAAGCCATTCGTTTTGCAGAAACTGACGTGCGTTCAATGGGTCGTTCTGCCAAAGGTGTTCGTGGTATGCGCGTGACCATTGGTGCAGCAGCTCAAGCTGAAGACGCTGAAGATGCGGATGTAGAGTCTGATGATGAAGATACCTCTGATTCAGCTCTCATTAGCCGTATAGTGTCATTGGTAGTTGTTCCGGAAACTGGTGAAGTACTTTGTGCTTCAGCTAATGGTTATGGTAAACGTACACCAGTAGATGACTTCCCAACTAAGAAACGTGGCGGTAAAGGTGTTATTGCAATTAAAACATCTGAACGTAACGGTGAACTTGTTGGTGCGGTAGCGATTGATGCGTCTAAAGAGCTAATGTTAATTTCAGATGGTGGTACGTTGGTTCGTACACGTGCGTCTGAAGTGGCACAAACAGGTCGTAATGCTCAAGGTGTTCGTTTGATCCGTTTAGGTGAAAGCGAAATCTTGGTCGGTGTTGTTGCGATCGAAGCAGTTGAAGAAGACGAAACTTTTGAAGAAGTGGAAGCAATCGAAACTGAGCAGCTTGTCGATGACTCAACGATTATTGATCAAAATGACAATGAATCAGATCTCAATGAGCCTGAAGAAGACTAATTGAAGATTTAGAAAAGAGGGCGCTACGGCGTCCTTTTTTATAGACAGATAATTTTAGATTGATGAGTACAATATGAAATTAAAATATTTTGCAATGGCTTCACTTATTGGGCTTGGCGGCTGTGACCAAATTGGCCAAAAAGCATTAAATGCAATACCAGACCCAAGTGTTGAACAGACTGAAGTAGCCCAAGCTGCCTATGATCAATTACGTGAAGGCAATTTTGAAAAGCTGTACACTTACTTTGAACCAGAACTCAAAGCGAAGTTTGAACAGAATGAAAAAGAGCTGCGTAAATTTGCACGAGGTATTCCGAAACAAGATTACTCACGCAAAAATATAGTGGCAAAGCACATTGAAAAATCGACTGAAAAGCCGTCTTTATATACGGTCACTTATGAGTACGGTTATACCAATAAAAACCTTGTACAGTACGATGTAAGTTTTGATAAGCCGGCAGGAAGTAACAAAATTCGAGATTTTAATATTTCAGTGTTTGGTGAAAAAAATAAATAAAGTTTGGAAAAATAAAACAAAGCTGTAAAAAAGGACGCCGAAGCGTCCTTTTTTATGACATAAAATTAAGCGGCATCTTTTAGATTAGCAGCATAATTTTTTTGTTTTTCAGTATCAAATTGGCCTTCCCATTTACTGATCACCAGTACCGCAAGCGCGTTACCAATCACATTTAGTACAGTACGTGCCATATCTAAAATACGGTCAATACCCGCAATGAATGCCAGACCTTCAAGTGGAATACCGACACTGCCGAGAGTCGCTAGCAAGACCACGAAAGAAACGCCAGGTACACCTGCAATCCCTTTAGAGGTAATCATCAAGGTTAGGACCAGAATCACTTGTTGGGTGATTGTCAGATCGATCCCGTAAAGCTGAGCAATAAAGATAGCCGCAATACTTTGATATAGGGTCGAACCATCGAGGTTAAATGAATAGCCAATTGGAATCACGAAACTGGTAATCGGTTTCGGAGCACCGTAAGCTTCCATTTTTTCCATAATACGGGGGAGGACAGTTTCAGAACTTGCAGTTGAATACGCGAGAATCAATTCATCTTTTAAGATCTTGATAATGGCCCAAACACTGAAGCCACAGAACTTGGCAACGGCACCTAATACTATAAAAATAAAGAAGAATATTGCACCATAAACTAAAACTGCGAGCTTAAGCAGTGGCACAAGAGAGCTGAAGCCGAAATTCGCAACAGTCGCTGCAATCAAGCCGAATACACCAATAGGTGCAAACATCATGATCATGTGCGTAACTTTAAACATCGTTTCAGAAACAGCGGTCAACACTTTAATTAAAGGTTGTTTTACTTCCTGATCAAGCGCACCTAAACCTACACCAAACATCACAGAGAAAAAGATGATTGGGAGCATTTGACCACTCGTCAAAGCTGCAAAAAAGTTAGATGGAATAAGTGAAAGTATTGTTTGAATCAAACCATGAGAATGTTCACTGACTTCATGTGTTGTTTCTTGATACTTTGAAATATCGACTTGCGTCAATGCAGACATATCAATGCCGGCACCAGGTTGGAATACGTTGGCTGCAACTAAACCGACTAAAATAGCAACGGTGGTAATGATTTCAAAATAAATAATCGTTTTGAAACCTAGTTTACCTAAGTTACTACCGTGACTTGTATTGGCAATACCTAAAATAAGCATCGACACAACAAGCGGAATAACGATCATCTTAATGAGGTTAATAAAAATTGAGCCCAAAGGAGTCAAAAAGTTATTAACTAAAGCATCACGATATTCAGGAGAATAGTGTAGGAAAGCACCAACAAGTATACCTAGAATGAGAGCAATCACGATTTGCCAGGCAAGGCTCACCTTAATCTTTTTCATACATCAGCTCTTATGTCAGATTTGGGAGAAAAAAGCCCACAGTCATCCACGAACAAATGTTGCAGACAGACTGAATCCGCCATGACAAAAAGTTCTGAATAATTTGGGAGATAAATACGATAATATTTTGCAGTTTATATGAGAATACAGCCAACGATTTTGATCAAAACTAAACTGTTTGATCGATAAATTATCATTTTTAGTTGTATAAGCGATTTGATTGTTAAGTTTAATTTATAGAACGAATAAAATTGAGTTATTAATGAACACTTCACAAAATCTCTGATTTGCCTAGAAAGATCGAAAAACTAATTGTGAGCCTGTATTTTTCATTTTTATATAGAAGTTTGCTTTATACTTGTGAGGCAGATAAATCAGTGAAAATTCTATAAATCACACAGATTATCCGAAATAAATTTTAACTTTATATATTTTAATAATAACCAGAGGGCTTGTACGGTGTTGAAAAAATTAGTCGTCATCATCGCTTTAATCTTACCTATAACGGCTTGTGAAAAAATTGGCGATTTCTTGATTGCAAAATTCGAATCAAGCCTACCAAGTGAGACAAGCTCACAGCGTACTAAGTCAGAAAAATTATTCGCAGCACTACACCAACCCCATCAAGACAGCTTTTTGGCATTGGTTGAAGAAAATGTTCGTGATGTGATGCTAGCAGATCCAGAGCTGTTTTCACGTATGAAAAAGCTGATTCCTGCAGGTCAACCTAGCGCTGAAGCGCAAGTGATTCAGCGAATGGCAAATACTCGGCTGGGAGAAGGTAAGACCACAACAATTGTGTATAAATATGATTATCCGCAAAAAGAACTGTATATGAGTGTGGTCTTTGCAGGTCATGATGGGGACGATAAAGTGAAAGGATTCTGGCTCGAAAACGCTGCAGAAAAAGAATCAGATGATTTGGTTACTGAGATCACCTCAGATGCAGATGATTTTGATATTCAAGTGGATGAAGCATCGACTGTCACGCCAAATGCATACAGCTAATAGATGACAGCAAGAATTTAAATTTGAGACATGATTAGATACAAAGCGTTCGAGTCTATGATGAATAGGTTTGAACGCATTTCGCTTGAGACCAGACATGTCTTACAGCACAAACAGTTTTATCTTTTGGCAAACTTTAAACGCCAGACAGCAAGACATAAAAAAATCAGTCCAATACTTGTGAGGTAAAGCAATTTAGGGATGACAATTGCTGTAGGTACACCCATCTGATTGAGTTGAAGAAACATTTGAATGCCTTGAGTTGACGGCAACACCTGAGCAAGTATTTGCATCCATTCAGGCATAGCTGCATGCGGCCATGCCGTTCCCGAAAGTAGAAATAGCGGAATAGAACTAAAAACGATGACATGTCCTGCACGTTCTGGCAGGTCAAGAAAAGTTGCGAGATAGAGGGTCATCGCAATAATACAACTGAGGAAGATGGGCACAGCAATGAACATGCCCCAAAAATTTCCACCCCGTGGATAATCGTTCAGCCAAAAGGTAAAACCAAATAAATAGAAGCACCCTAAAGTCCCGATAGTCAAAATACACAAGAAGATGCCAGCCAATTGTGAATAGCTTGGACGCCATGTGGTGTTTTGTCGATAGGTCGCAATCAGCATGCACAGACCCAATAAAATCGTCTGATGAATAATTAAGGGAGCAACCGCTGGGAAAATATAGCTGCCGTAGCCTGAAAGTGGATTAAACAATGGAATCTTATGGATAGATAAAGCTGGGCTAAAATCGGATATGTTCTGGAATTTTTCTGCATATTCGCCGAGAGCATTTTCCATCGAACTGGCTAAACCTAAGCCAATTTTTTGCG
The DNA here is from genome assembly GCF_013420195.1 of Acinetobacter sp. YH01024. NCBI lineage: Bacteria > Pseudomonadati > Pseudomonadota > Gammaproteobacteria > Moraxellales > Moraxellaceae > Acinetobacter > Acinetobacter sp. YH01024. The sequence continues at coordinate 97,762 of NZ_VOYQ01000006.1, read as the reverse complement.
TCTTTAGAAAGTTTGCAGCACTGAGATATAAACCAATTCCACCGGTTTCACCACGGCGAATGCTATTTGAAAGATTACTCGGCAACAGTAAAATCCCGTCAGCTTGCTGACTTCGGAGCATATTTTCAGCTTCCGCAAAATTACCAGTCACAGCTCGAATTTCTACATTGGGACTATTGGCTACAGCACCAATAATCGTATTGGTGAGTATGCTTTGTTCCTCATCCACCACAATAATGGGGAGCGATTCTGCGTGTTCCGCTTGATAAGCAATGGGATAAAAAAAACTGTAAAGAAAAACAGAAAGCACTAAGGTGGTAAAAATCGAACTGTGCTTAACAATATCTTTAAAGGTTTGAATATAGTGTCTGAGCAAAGTTGATAGAAATGACACGATTTTATTCATATGCTTTGCTCCTTCAGTACTTTCCGTAAAAAGAAGCTGGCAAGAACCAAATAGAACAGACAGTAAATGATCAGGGTGACAAGCGGTGTGATTGAAATGGAGATTGGGCTACCAATGACCCATTGTTCTGTTTGTAATTTGGCATAAGGCGTATAGGGAATAATATTGGCCCAGAATTTTGTAAACATCGGCGCGTTATTCAGCGGCAATGTCACCCCTGCAAAACTCAGTGATGAGCCACCATATACCGCAATAAAACCAAAAGATTTGGTGAGATCACGTGTCGCCAAAACTACAGTAGAACTGATAAAGGCATAGGCTGTATAAAAAAACAATTGCCCGAGCAAAATGAGCAGTAATGAACCCTGAACAAACCACCCTCGAAACACGATTAGCCAGAACATCCATGCCCATGTCCAAGCGGTAAAAATGAAAACATAACTGAGATTTTTAGCGATTAAAGCTTGAAAGACAGAAGTCGGTTTCACCCATTGATTTACAGTGTCATATTTGATTTCTTGACCGACTGAAAATGCGACACAGCAACACAGTAATAAATGCAGAATCGCAGGAATCATGTACGGCTCTAAATAGAACTCATAATTTAAACCTGGATTATATAAAGGTGAAATTTTGACATTGGGTGTCGGTGCATCGAGGTAGGGAATTGTATTTTCTAAATACTGATGACCACTAAAATCGGCCATGGCTTGCAATGTACTTAGCAGCATGGCTGATGAAATACTATTGCCGACACTAAAATAGCTTTGGTTATAGGCAATGCTGACTTCTGCATCTTTTGCTTGAACCAGTCGTTGCTCTGCACCAGCAGGAATATGAATATAGCCCCAAATTTGAGTCTGATTTAAAAGCTTTTCAGCATCATCCATACTGGGTGTAATGGTGGCTACTTTTAAGGTATGGTTCAGCTGCGCAAAATGAGTAATGTTACGGCTTAAACTGCTTTGATCTTGGTCTATGATCGCAATGGGTAAATGATCTGGTTTGCCTTGAGCAAACATATTGGTAAAGAGCAAAATCACAAGGGCAGGGGCAAGTGTGACCATACACAATTCCCATTTATGCTGCATCAAATAGCGAAACTCACGCAGAATGCCCCTAAACATTATTTACGCTCTTCAATTTTAAACAAAACGCTCATACCCACTTTTAAGTCAGCAATCGGCTGAGCGGGTTTCAGTTGGACTTTAAAACTACGAATGTCATAGCCGCCCGTTTGTCGCGTGGTTTTGATTGTTGCAAATTCACCTTCGGCTTCGATGTGATCAATTTTAAACTCGGCAGATTTGTTCAGCGCCGGTATAAATCCTTGCATGGTCTTGAGTTGATACACTTGAGCATACTGGTCTTCACGGACATTTAAGCTAATCCATAAGCTATCATCTTGAATCAGGCTTACAACGGGCACACCCATTGCAACTAATTCTGAAACTTTGCCATAGGTTTTTGAAATAGTGCCATTGGACGGTGCAAATAACTTGGTTTCAGCCTCAAGTGCATTGGCTTCAGCCAACGCGGCTTGCGCAATCTTGACTTGGGCATCTGCCGAGCTTTGTTGTTGCGGTGTACTGCCACGTTTTGCACGCGCATATTGTTGATAAGACGCTTCTGTCATTTGTGCAGCAGACACTGCGGCAGCTTGCATTTCATCACGGCGTTGTCGTGAAATGACACCTTCTTTATAGAGGTTTTGACCACGTTGGTATGTGGTTTGCGCCAATTGTTGCTGTGCTTTTAGACTTTGCCAATTGGCATATAAACTATCAATATTTTCTTGTTGAGAGCCACGTTCAGCTGTGGATTGCAGTGCTTGCGCAGATTGGAGTGCAGCTAAAGCCTGTTGTTTCTTTGCATCGACTTCGGGGCTGGTTAAACGAACCAGTGCTTGACCTGCTTGTACTTTTTCACCGTCATGCACATATATTTCTTCAATACGACTAGGTACTTTGGTACTAATGTGGATGGTTTCAGCCTCAACTCGACCTTGTAATTCAACCTGCTTGGGCTGATAACTTTTCCATAAGCCAAATGCAATCAATGCCAAAAGCAGAACTAAGACAATGCCAATCACGAGCTTGATCAAAGCAGATTTATTGCGACTTTGCACTGAGCTTTTTTTCGTCTCTGCATCAGTATTGGTATTCACTTTCTTTGGAGTATCCTCAGCAGTATTTGCTGTAGACGAAACGTTTGAACTCGAGACATTGGATTGGGATGTTTCAGCATTCGCAGAGGCATCTTCTTGGTGATCAGTTGGTTCCTGATTCATATGGTTTCCCCTCGGCTAAACTTAGCGAATATAGTCGGTGTGTGATTGATTGATATAGCTTTGGAACTGGTCAATGCTCCCGTGACTTTGTAGCAGTGTTGCGAGTGACATCACGTATTTATAAGCATTAAGTGCCATTTCACTTTGTAGCCCGTTCAATGCATTTTGTGCATCAATGACTTGTGTGGCCGTACCCATATCTTCTTTAAATGAAAGCTGTTGAATTCTTAAATTTTCTTGAGCAGCTTTTAGGTTTTGCTGCAACAACAGGTGACTTTGTTGAGCGCTGGTGACTTCATTAAATGAGCTATAAATCAGGCTTTCAATTTCTTGTTTGGTACGCTCAGTCATTAACTCAGATGCATAGCGTTGAAGTTCAGCAGCTTGTACGGATTTGTTTTTATCAATACCTGAAAATAAGTTGTAGCGAGCGGCAACACCAACGATCCAGTTTTGTTTATCGTCGAGACTATATTCACCAAAGGCAAAGACGTTGGGTTTTTTTGCTGCGCTTTGGGCTTTCACATTAGCACCAGCCAATTGACTGTCCAATTGCATTTTACGCACCAAACTAGACTGATCCTGATAACTTTTTAGTAAGGCGGTTATATTTTGATTGTGTTGCTGATTGATAAATAATGGCGTTGTAAGATCAGTAATTTGGCTGCTTTGCATTAAGTTGTTTAACTTAAATAAGCTAGAGCGGAGATTCGCTTCAGTATTTTGAAAAGTTCTGAGAGCATTATTCTTCGCCACTTCAAATTGCATACGCTGGCCTTTGCTAATAAAACCCTGTTGTTCCATTTTGAGCGCATTGGCATAGTGTTGTTGCATCGCATTTAAATTGAAGCGGCTGCTTTCGACTAATTTTTTTTGTAATTGAGCATTGAAGTAGGCTTGGATTAATTCAAAACGTTGCACATCTTGTTGTTGTTCACTGCTTATCGCGCTGCGTTTGGCTTGGATATTGGCAATTTCCTTGGCGCTAGACGTTAACCCACCGGTATACAGCGGCATCATTACGGAAACGGTAGGGCGGATCACTTGATCATCTAAGACCACTTGGGAAGAATCTGGAATTAATCCGACACCATCACGGATTGGCTGTTGCAGACTGTCTTTTAATGGGTCTGCCAAATCACTCGGTAAGCTTTCATCAATTTTATTATTAATGCCATTACTCAGCGTTTGTTCTAAGTTGTTTTTTAAGGCGCCGAGAGGAATATCGAGTTCATTATGAAAGGCATAGGCACGGACGTTTAAATCCACACGAGGTAAACCAAGGCCTTTAATGGCCTGAGCTTGAAGTTCGGCAGATTGTTGTAGCGCTTGGTTGGCCTGAGTACTATACGAACTAGTGAGTAGACTTTGTTCTGCTTGGCTATAACTGATACTTTGCGCAAGTACCGTGGGGCTAAAAAAAACACTCAAACAACCAAGGCCAAGCAGCAATCCTGAACGAAATGTATGTTTAATTTTTATAGAATAATCTGTTCGAGGTAGAGGCATAAAAACACACTCACAGCTAGGATGGGTTCATTATAGTCATTGTGATGAAGTTGGGTAAATTCACTAAGTTGTTGTATTGTTTCATATACATATGTAAATAAATTTTATCTTTGTAGCGCACGTCATTTTCGCACATCAAGACCTTAAATTAGCATCAATTCAAGGGATAAAAAATATCAGTAAATCTAATAATTTGAATTAATAAGAATTAATTTTGATCTTTATTGAAATTTTGACTTTAAATGTCAGACAGCATTGGAATATTTTCAGCTTTAACTACTGCAAGCACGCGTCAGATATGGTTAAATGCCATCATTTTATTGTGTTTCACTTTGAAAGGAAAACTCATGCGCGCGTACAACTTCTGTGCTGGTCCTGCTGCATTACCCACTGCCGTTTTAGAAAAAGCTCAAGCTGAAATGCTTGACTGGCAAGGCAAAGGCCTTTCGATCATGGAAATGAGCCACCGTAGTAAAGACTATGTCGCTGTGGCAGAGAAAGCAGAAGCTGATCTTCGTAAGCTGATGAATATTCCAGACAACTATAAAGTGTTATTCCTTCAAGGTGGCGCATCACTTCAATTCTCTGCGATCCCATTAAACCTATTGGGTAAAAACAGCAAAGCAGACTATATCCACACTGGTATTTGGTCTGAAAAAGCGTTGAAAGAAGCACAGCGTTATGGCGACATTAATGTTGTTGAAGCGGGTACCACCATTGACGGTAAACTTGCGATTACTGATCAAAGCACTTGGAACTTATCTGATGATGCGGCTTATGTGCATTATGCAGATAATGAAACTATTGGTGGTCTTCAGTTTGCCAACATTCCTGAAACAGACAAGCCATTGGTTGCCGATTTTTCATCAAGCATTTTATCTGCACCATTAGACGTCTCTAAGTTCGGTTTAATTTATGCAGGCGCTCAGAAAAATATTGGTCCGGCTGGTTTAACTTTAGTGATTATTCGTGATGATTTATTGGATCAAGCGAAAGCAGATATTCCAAGTATCTTGAAATATTCAGCTCAAGCGAAAAATGGTTCAATGGTGAATACACCATCAACTTATGCATGGTACTTATCTGGCCTCGTTTTTGAATGGTTACTTGAGCAGGGCGGTGTAGACGCAATTTATAAAGCGAATATGGCAAAAGCTGAATTACTTTATGGTTATATTGATTCAAGCGATTTCTATGCAAATCCAATTGCAAAAGAATTCCGTTCAATCATGAACGTACCATTTACTTTGGCGAATCCAGAATTGGAAAAACAATTCTTGAAAGAAGCTGAAGAAAACCACTTGCTGAATTTAGCTGGTCACCGTTCAGTGGGTGGTATGCGTGCAAGTATTTATAATGCTGTTCCGCTAGAAGGCGTTCAAGCACTGGTTAACTTTATGGATGACTTTGCAAAACGCAACGCATAATCCTAAAGGCATAAAAAAACCGGCAAATGCCGGTTTTTTTATTGAATAGATTAAAAAATAAAAGTATGTAACACGTATGCACAAATCAGCATACCTAACATAAAAAATAAGCAGGACATTGGCTCGATTTGATATCGAGATTCCATGTGATGGTCAACTTGTGATAAGTTTTCTTCTTGCACGACTTTCATAGATATTCTTTCCGATCTATTTATCGTTAATTACTATTTCTTAAACGCATTTTTAACATAATTATTTGATTAAATAAAGTACTATCTGCCATAAACTTACTAAACTATTTAGTTCATTTAAAAATAAGCAACCGAATTGCTAAATTTAGTTTCATAAATTTCCTATCTTATTTATTTATATTAGATTTTTATATTTTATCTTTTGCAGATGGATTTATTTTTCGTCATTATTTTGAATTTAATATTGTGGATAAGTTATTTTAATTTGAATTTAAAAATAGAATAAATCGACTATCTTGTGGATAAAAAATATTCAATCATTTAAATATTCAGCGAATACACATGATTAGCGAGAAATAAAAAAAACCGCACTGAGGCGGTTTTTTTATTTGAAATAGGTTTTTTGAATTCAAATTAGGCAGATTTCGCGTAAATATTGGCTTGTATCCACAGGTTGCCACGAATATATTGCCCAACATTGAAATCTTTATGCGCCGGATTTCGTGTTGCAACACGAACAATCACCGCTTCTTGGTTTTCTTCGTGGATTAAGGTCACATCATACAGCGTGTAGTCTTGCTCTTTAAATTGCATGGCGGTTTTGCCAACAATATGCCCTTGGAACCATGCTTCGTCTTCTTGGCCAAGATTTTCACCATATAGGTATGCAACCATTTTAGAAAAATCGACGGTCACTGGCGCTTTGTCATCTTCAGACTTTGGTTGCCATGCTTTAATTTGTTCGTGTAAATCTGCAGGGGCAACACCATTATTTGCTGCCAAGATATCGTTTAAAGCACGATGATGTTTAATCGATGCAGGATCATCAACGACAAGCTGTTCATGTTCTGCGACAGCTTCGAGTTCATAGGCCCAAGCATTGAGTTGCACACTGTAGCTTGCATCTTTTTCATATTGGTCGTGATTGACGCTATATAAACTATCAAAAGCATACACACTGGTATTTGCGCCTAAGTCGAGGCAAAGCACAGCTTGTGTATTGGATTTACAGGTAATAATACGTTCAATGGTGGCTTTGGTTTTATATGGGCTATCAAAACTTGGAAATGCAGTTTTAACGGCTTTAGGTTTATTATTTTCTACCGCAATCACTTGGCACAGTTGAATCGATGCTTGTGATGGACCTTGAATCAGCCAGGTACTTTGATCCATATCAGATTCTTGTGCGCATAAGCCCATCGGCATAATGGGTGCATCCAATGCCTGACCCAGCCAAACTGGTACATCCGTTGTCGGGTTGCCTGTAAGCAAATTCCAATGTTCAACATGACTACCAAAAGTTTGATCTTCAATAGTGATAATTTCAGGGCTATTTTGTTTTTTCATATGCACAATTGATATTGGGTTGGTTTCATAGTTAATAAATCGAGGGTTATTTGAAATTTTCAAGTCACCGACATCATATTTATCATGAAATCATGCATAAAAAATGTTTTCAGTAGGATTTAAATGTTAAAGCATTGGAAAATAGTCTCAACTTTGGCTCATTTTGCAGCTTTTCGATTCTCATGATTAGAGAAATGTAGATCCATTCAACGGATGCAGATCCCCAAATTGTCATGTAGATTTGTTACTATGAGTTATGTTTAAAAGTGAATGGAAAATCAGTGCTGCCATTTAAATTATGGGTGGATGCAGATGCGTTACCACGCATTTTACGTGATGTAATTATTAGGGCTTCTGATCGTTACCATTTAGAAGTCACTTTTGTCGCCAATCAAAATGTTGGGATAACGCCTTCGGTGCGAATTAACTCGATTCAAGTCATGAGTGGGGCAGATGCAGCGGATAAAGAAATTATTCAGCGCATGAAAGAGCACGACATCGTGATGACACAGGATATTCCACTTGCTGCTGAAGTGATTGAGCGGGGCGGTATAGCGATACATCCTCGGGGTGAGATTTATACCACAGCAAATGTCAAAGCACGTCTACACTTACGCGACTTTATGGATACTTTACGGGGCGCAGGTGTGCAAACCGGTGGTCCAGCCCCTATTTCAGAACGTGATAAGCGCGAATTTTCTAGTAGCTTAGATCAAACCATTCAAAAGCAAAAACGTAAAACGGCGCAGAAGTAAAAACCATGCCATCTAAAACAAATCTAGCGACGACCTATGCGTTGTTGGTGTTCATTTGGTCGACCACGCCACTTGCCATCGTTTGGAGTGTCAGTGATATCAATGCGTTTTGGGCACTGACATTACGCTTTTTTATCGCATTACCCTTGGCTGTTGCATTATTGTTTATTTTTAAACATAAACTTCCGATGGATAAAACCTCGCTGCACAGTTATTTGGCGGGGGCATTTAGTTTTATTGGTTCTCAGATTTTTACCTATATGGCAACGGCCTATCTCAGCTCAGGCATTATTGCCCTGATGTTTGGTTTGGCACCAATTATGACGGGTCTGATCGGTCGTTTCTTCTTTCATACCTATCTGCATCGCTTGCAATGGATTGGGATGTTGATTGCCGTTTGTGGTTTAGCCATTATTTGCTTAGGCGGCAGTGATCAGCACGTACAGCCTGTTGGTATTGTCTTAATGTTAATGAGCGTATTCGTCTACTGTATGTCGATTTTTTGGGTGAAAAAAGTCAATGCACCTTTGCAGCCTATGTCTCAGGCCACGGGTTCGATTCTTATCTCAGCACTATTTTCTGCCGCGATGCTACCGTTTATTTGGCAGTATGCACCGACACAGATGCCTTCGACCAAAGCACTCATTGGCTTATTTTATGCAGTGATTATGGCTTCATTGATTGCAATGTTTTGTTATTTCAAACTGGTACAAAACATCAAGGCGACAACTTTGTCTTTAACAACGGTACTCACACCCATGCTTGCTATGCTCTTTGGTGCTTTACTGAATGATGAAAAATTATCATTGATGGTTTTACTTGGTGCTGTGATTCTATTATCAGGCTTGTTTGTTTATTTTTATAAAGATTTTCGGGCGAACAGAGAGCTCGCCCACAAATTAAAACATTGATTAAAAATCACTCTTTGTTTTGGGTCAGTGCGATACACTCTGCAAGTTTGACGCGGTCTTGAGGGAGCAGTGTGATAAAATAGGCACCCGTACGGTATAAGTTGCTTTCTTCTTCACGGCTATAAACCACTTGCGCAGTTGCCGCAATATGGAAGAAATTTTCAGGGTGGCTTAAGGTCACATGGATATAAGTACCTTCTTTAATCGCGCGTTCGCTAAAAAAGCTCAAACCAGTCTCTGAGAAATTCACATGCTCAGGCACTGGTAACATGCTTTGTACAATTGCGTCGTATAAAGAACCCGTAATAAGGTTTAACTTTTGGTTAAATAAGGATAAGATTCGAGCAATTTGTTGATCTTTCTCAGCTAATTGTTCTAATTCGTAGTTGAGTGCATGATCAAATTGATCTAATTCAGCAAGTAGTAGAAAATAGCGCGGCAATACAAAATTAGGATCGTAAGGATCATTCAGTGCAACATCATCAGAGATAATCTGATAGTTGATGCGCAAAGCAGCATCGATACGCGACATTACACGGCGTTCAGTTTGAACGCTTTGATGCTGTAAATTTTCCATAATATATTACCTCGGACTAGATGGTTATGTTTAAACCAATCTCGCTGTATATAGGGTTGAGATACACTCGCGCTCGGCGCAGTAACCACTTTATTTCTTTTATTGCTCTGGTATCCATGATCGGCCTCACGCTTGGTGTGGCAGTCCTTATTACAGTTTTATCTGTGATGAATGGTTTCGATCGTGAGCTGAAAACTCGTGTCTTAGGAATGATACCTCAAGCCACTGTTTCTTCAACACAAATTTTAACAAATTGGCCTGAACTTGCAAAAAAAATTGAGCAGCATGAGCATGTTCAAGGGGTCGCACCATTCACCCAATTACAGGGAATGTTGACGGCACAAGGTCAAGTGTCTGGCATTATGGTCAGTGGGATTGAACCGCAGTATGAAAAAAAGGTATCAATTATCCAAGACCATATGGTGGAAGGCAGTATCGATAACCTGAAAAAAGGTGAGTTTGGTATTGTCCTTGGCAAGCAAATGACAGATGCCTTAGGTTTAGGCTTGAATGACAGTGTGACCTTAGTGCTTCCTGAAGCAACTCCTTCGCCGGCTGGGGTCGTTCCGCGTTTTAAACGATTTAAAATTGTGGGTATTTTCAGTATTGGTGCAGAGGTTGATTCGATGATGGGCTACGTGGCCCTGAACGATGCGTCGACTTTATTAAGACTGCCAGATGGTGCGCAAGGCATCCGTATGAAGTTGGATGATATTTTTGCAGCGCCACAAGTGTCTCAAGAAATTGTGCGTGATCTACCTGCAAACTTCTATGCTTCTGACTGGACTTATACACACGGCAACCTATTCAGCGCGATTCAAATGGAAAAGGCAATGGTGAGTTTATTGCTGTTCCTGATTGTATTGGTTGCAGCATTTAATATCGTGTCTTCATTGGTGATGGTGGTTACTGATAAAAAATCCGATATTGCCATTTTGCGTACTCTAGGCGCTTCACCGGCTACAATCACGCGGATCTTCATGGTGCAAGGTACAGTGATTGGGGTGATTGGTACGGTGTCTGGGGCGATTTTAGGGATTATCGCTGCATCGAGTATTAGTAATTTAGTCGGTTGGTTGAATACAACATTGGGCTTAAATATGTTTGATGCTTACTTCATCAACTATTTACCGTCTTATTTAAGATGGCAAGATGTTGTGGTGATTGTATCTTTATCATTGGGTCTTAGCTTTATCGCGACTATTTATCCGGCATTACGTGCAGCTAAAGTTCAACCTGCAGAGGCTCTACGCTATGAGTAATTTAGTTTTAGATGCCCAAAACATTACCAAATCTTTTACCGATGGGAAGTCTACAGTCGATGTGATTCGTGGACTTTCATTACAAGTCAAAGCAGGTGAGTTTGTTTCGATTGTGGGGTCAAGTGGTTCTGGTAAAAGTACGTTGTTGCATGTATTGGGTGGCTTAGATCGTCCAACATCGGGTCAAGTGATGATTAATGGTCAACGCTTTGACACTTTAGGTGAAGCAGAGCGTGGTTATATCCGTAATGAGCATTTAGGTTTTGTATACCAATTCCATCACTTGCTGCCTGAATTTACCGCCCTTGAAAATGTGGCAATGCCATTGATGTTACGTAAGTCGAGTAACTTCAAAGAAGTGAAGCAGCAAGCTGAATATCTTTTGGAACGCGTTGGACTTTCCCACCGCATGACGCACAAACCGGGTGAGCTTTCAGGCGGTGAACGTCAACGTGTGGCTTTGGCTCGTGCATTGGTAGCAAGACCTAAGTTGATGATGGCTGATGAGCCAACAGGGAACTTAGACCGCAAAACCGCGGTGAGGATTTTTGAGTTGCTGTCTGAATTACGTAAAGAATTTAACATGGCAATGCTAATTGTGACCCATGATGAATATTTAGCTCAATCTGCTGATGCGATTTTGCATATGCAAGATGGTTTATGGGTAGATGACTAAGCGCTAAATTGATTTTGTAAAAAATTAGTGGATTAAGATTGTTTGATTGAAGCTCACCGCGGTGGGCTTTATTATTGCCAGCACATAATAAAAATAATGACGACTCATGTTACAAAGTTTTTGTATTGGCTGGATTTTAGGTATTTCTTTTATGGGGTTCATGTTTTGGAATTCACAACTCTCGACAGCTCAGTTGCTTTTTATTGTCCTGATTTGGCTAGTGCTACAGCTCTACATTTCACCAAAACTAAAAAGTATCTTTTCGAAAATCTTACAGCTCAGTGCAAATCTTTGCATAGGTGCAATTCTCGGCTTTAGTTTCGCCAATACTCAACTCGATCAGCGTTTGGCATTGGTTGAACATCAGAGCAGACAAGGCGAGTTTATAGCGTATATTCCACAGATCAGCCAACTCAAAGACCAAGCAATTCAGCAAAAAATTGAAGTGCTCAATGTGAATCAGCAGATTCAATATTTTATGGCGTATTTACCCAATTCAATTGTGCAAAATAATGAACAGACGATTCAGTTGGTCCCTGGACAATACTATCGTATGTATGGTGAGTTACGACCTACCCAAAGCTATGTGACAGAAGGTGCATTTGACCAAGAGCGGTGGAGCGTACAGCAAAATATACATGCCAGTTTAAAGGTGAAGTCGGTGGAATTAATACCACCTCAACATGTGATTGCGATGGGCTATGGGCAGCAGTATCAACGACATCAAGGTGTGCTACACCAGTTCAAAATAAAAGTCGAACAACAACGTTTATATTTAAGAGCGTTTATATACCAACAACCGCTACGGAATCATGGCTTGCTGTTAGCACTGCTTACAGGTGATAAAAGTTTACTCACTGAAGGCACCAGTGAATTATTTCAACGCTTTGGGATGAGTCATTTATTGGCGATCTCTGGTCCGCATGTACTGGTTTTTGCCAGCATGCTCTGTTGGGCGCTGCAGTTAGGTATCCGTAAGTATTGTCCCAAAATCTATCTCAAATGGCCCAAACAGTATGTTTTGGTCGTGCCCTTTATCTTTTGTGTCCTTCTATATTGTGCATTTACCGGTTTTGAAATACCGGCGCTGAGAACGCTGACGATTTGCCTTGTCGCAAGTAGCATGCTTTTGTTACGGCAAACCATTCAGCCTTTTCAACTGCTGGTTTTTAGTGCCGCTATTTTATTGCTAGTGGATCCCTTTAGTATTTTATCTGCAGCATTTTGGTTGTCTTATGGTGCATGCTTTATTTTACTGCGGATATATCAAACCTTAAGGATGCATTTACTGGCTCAAACAGAAGTCAGTTTTTGGCAAAAGTTAAGGCATTCAATGTGGTTGATGGTGGAATCACAATGGAAAATCTTTGTTGCCTTATTTCCATTGATGGTGATTTTTTTCAAGCAAGTCACGTGGATTAGCCCATTAAGTAATTTATTCGCCATCCCGTGGCTAGGGGCAGTGGTGGTTCCTTTAGATATCATCGGAGGGGCACTTTCTTATATTTCTACACCTTTGGCGCATTTGGTTTTTTTATTCAATGATCTGTGTTTGGAAATATTGCATGTGTTTCTCTATGGCTTAGATCGACTCTTTGCACCAAAAATGCACGATGTCGCATTGACGTCAACTCAAATCATACTGTTGATACTCGTTGTAGTAATCTTATTTTTACCTGAAGGTATCTTGCCAAAATATTGGGCGGTCATTGCCTTTTTTGCTCTGTTTATCCCATGGAGAAATTCAGCAAACTTTCAACTTTCAATTTTAGATGTGGGGCAAGGGCAGGCGATCTATATCCGTTCTATAGATCATCATATGATGGTAGACTTCGGTGGAAACTATGATGAAAGTCAATTTAGTGTCGGGCAAAATATCATCCGGCCATTTTTGAGTGTGAATGGTGTCCATCGACTAGATCGGGTGTTATTGACTCATTTAGATCAAGACCATAGTGGTGGCTTTTTCTCATTGGAGCAACAGCTTGATATCGGGCAGCTTTCAAGTAATGAGCGAGTACAAACCATAAACCAAGCTCCACAGCGTTTATGTCAGCGTGGTCAGCAGTGGAATTGGGATCAGCAAGTCTATTTTGAAATACTCTCGCCAAAGCCTGAAGATCTGACAAATGCCCAATGGAATGCCAATGAACGCTCTTGTGTACTGTATGTGACGGTCAAAGGCGTCAATGGACCAAGACATTTTCTATTGATGGGGGATGCGGGTTGGGAGACTGAATATCAAATATTACGTGATTATCCAGACCTAAAAGTCGATATTTTGGTACTTGGACATCATGGTAGTCAGCATAGTTCATCCTATGCGTTTTTAAACCATTTTAAGCCCAAGTTGGCGATTGCTTCTGCGGGGCGATTTAATCGTTATGGACATCCTGCAAAGATGACCCAAACACGACTCAAACAATTAGATATTCCACTCTTACAGACCGCACAAAGTGGAAGTATTCATTTCAAGCAAAATAAACAGCAAATCGAGTTGATCGAAGAGCGAACAAAGTATAAATGGCTTGATCTATATCGCAGCCTATCAAAAGAATCCGAATAGAGAAACTCGCTCAAGGGCAAGGCGTGAAGATGTTATTCAGCCACTGTCATTGTTTGCTGTCTTTGATATTCCTCACGAATATCACGAATGCGTTGATCGGCTTCTTCATCACTAATATTGTATAGATTTCTCAATTTTGGATTGGCTTTAAAGCGTTTATAGCTCCAGTGATAATGCTCTGGGTAACGATGGATTAAATCTTCCACTGCTTTAAAGATAACCATCGAGCCATCATCTGCATTACCTTGATAAATATTGTCATCGATAGGTTCGATATGCATATCAAAACCATGATTATCGTTACGAATGGCATATAGTAAGAGCGCACGTGCTTTGGTTTTTTGAATTAGTTTTGCACTTAAGTTGCTGGTTTTTAATGGGATGCCAAAATAAGGGATCATTTCGCCGCCGGCATTGGGCGTATGGTCTGGCAAGATTACAGTCGTCCCACCTTGTTTTAAGGCTTTGAAAATTTGACGTACACCTGATTCATCCGTAGGAACCAATGTTGCTTGCTCGCGGCTTCGTGCAGCACGGACAAAATTGTTGGCAGATTCACTTTTTACCGGCTTGTACATGATGGTCATTTGAGTGTACTGCGCAACCCATGCATTCATGATTTCCCATGTGCCAAAATGCGGTACCACGAGGACAACGCCTTTTTGTAGGGCGAGCGCTTCATGTAAATATTCAGCGCCATGTACGTGATGAATTCGTTGAATATTTTTTTCTGTACTTGCACCCCAAATGTTAAAAAATTCAAAATAAGAACAAAGTTCGTTTCGAATCGCTTGTTTAGTGAGTTGAATGCGAGCTGACTCTGATAATTCAGGCAATGCAATTTTAAGATTGCGTTGAATCGTAGAGTAGGTTTTAGAGATTTTTAAAACATTGACTAACCCAGCCAAACCTTTTGCAATTAATCTAGAAATTTGAATAGGTTGACGGCTGATAAATTTTAACAGGTGATATGTGGTGTCCTGTGAATTTTGGTCGGTCATCTTGTTTAAGTCTGATACAAATGAAAGAAAATTTAAAATAATTATAGGGGAAAATGAATTGATTAGACAGTTATAGCGATTAGCGTGTATATAATGACTACAAATTAACGATTAACTAGGTTTTTTTTATGTCCGAATGGCCACCAAAACCTGAAGAAAAACAGCAAAGTTCTTCAAACAATATCCAGCAGCCAACTGGAAATGAATGGAAAATATTAGAAAAAGCCGTGCTTTCTTCCGTTGAGGAACAACGTAGAGCACGTAGATGGGGTATATTTTTTAAATTTTTAACCTTTGCTTATTTGCTATTTATTATCATTGCGATGGCAAAAAGTTGCAGCATGTCATCATCAGATCCTGCAGCAACAGTGGGCTCACATATTGCCGTGGTTGATATCATTGGGACCATTGCAGCGGACAAGCAAAGTGTAAACAGTGCAAATACCATCAAAGCTTTGAAAAAAGCCTATGAAAACAAACAAAGCAAAGCGATTGTTTTAAATATTAACTCACCGGGCGGTTCACCTGTTCAGTCTGATGAAATTTGGCAAGAAATTCAGTACTTGAAAAAAGCCCATACCGATAAAAAACTGTATGCCATTATTGGTGATACTGGTGCTTCAGGTGCGTACTATATTGCGTCTGCCGCAGATGAAATTATTGTCAACCCTTCAAGTTTAGTGGGTTCAATTGGCGTGATTATGCCGAATTATGGTGTTAGTGGTTTGATGCAAAAGTTCGGTGTAGAAGATCGCACCATGACTTCGGGTGAGAACAAAGCGATTTTATCCATGACTCAACCTGTCGATGCTGCACAAAAAGCACATGTTCAAGGTGTACTCGATAACGTTCATGCGCATTTCATTAATGCCGTGAAAGAAGGTCGCGGTAAGAAATTAAAATCAAATGATCCGGCTATTTTCTCAGGTTTATTTTGGACAGGTGATCAGGCTGTGAAGCTGGGTATTGCTGACCGTACAGGTAGTTTAAATAGCCTGAAACGTGAATTGAAAACTGAAAAAGCCGTAAACTACACCATTGAAAATAGTCCATTTGATTCTGTGCTAGGTCGTATGGGAAGTTCATTTGGTCAAGGTTTGGCAAGTGCATTGTCACAACAGGTTCAATCTGAAAACAGCACGAAGTTACAATGAAACCGTTAATTCATTTTGCGCACGCCAATGGCGTGCCATCACAGGTTTATCAAAAATTGTTTGATTTACTGAGTGATGAATATGATGTGATCTATGTGCCGTTACTTGGGCCAGATAAGCGTTACCCAATCGATAACCATTGGAAAAGCTTAACACAGCAGGTAATAGACAGTATTGTACGTCAGGCCAATGGTCGTAAGGTGATTGGATTAGGTCACTCATTAGGTTCGGTTTTAACATTTCAGGCTGCGTTACAACGCCCAGAATTGTTTGAACAAGTGTTAATGATTGATCCGCCTATGATCATGGGGAAAGAGTCTTTTGCTTTGCACATTGCAAAACTCCTCAAACTTAAAGTCCTCGATAAAATGTCGCCCGCAGGCTTGTCGAAACGTCGTCGTGATCATTGGGACAGTCGTGAACAAGCAGCGGAGCTTTTAAGGCCGAAAGGTTTTTATAAAGATTTCGATCCAGACTGTTATCAAGCTTATATTGATTATGCATTGATGGACGATAAACTGCGTGGTGGGGTGGAGTTGACGATTTCACGTGATGATGAAGTTCATATTTTTCGAACCAATCCTTCACTGTGGTGGTTACCTCATGCTCAACCGCAAGTACCTGTACAGCAGTTAATTGCAGAGCAGGGGCCATTTTTGGCACGTCACTTTCCCCAAATGGTCGAGAAAAAATTTGCGATTCCATTTAAAGTGGTTAGCGGCAGTCATATGTTTCCATTAGAAAAACCAGTAGAAACGGTTGAGTTAATCAAACAAATGTTAGCGGTTCATGCCAAACATGAATGATTGAATGTACTCAAATAAAAAAACGCATCCGAGGATGCGTTTTTTATTTCTATTTAAAATAGATAAAAACTGATTTTAAAACTTGCAGAATTGAACAGGTGCTTGCATCGGTTGATTGCGATATAACACCCCATCAGCAGTATGTTGGATCGTACCATTACAGATCCATTCTGCGACTTGAGGATAAATCACATGCTCAAGCACGTGAACGCGATTTGCCAGACTTTCAGCATGATCATGCACATTGACTTTAAGCACACCTTGAGCAAGCGCTTGGCCGGCATCTAGCTCTGCAGTCACGTAATGAACTGTACAGCCATGGAAGACATCACCAGTGTTTAACACACGTTGATGAGTATGCATGCCTTTATAATTTGGTAACAAAGAAGGGTGGATGTTAATCATTTTCCCTTCCCATGCTTTGACAAATTTTGGGCTTAAAATGCGCATAAAGCCTGCCAAAATCACCAAGTCAACATCCCAGTCGAGCAGTTGTTGATGCATCACATCATCAAAAGCTTCACGACTTGGATATTGTTTGTGTTCAATGACTGCAGTTGCAATCTTTGCTTTTTCTGCACGTTGCAGTGCAAAAGCATCAGGTTTATTGGAAATTACCCCAACGATTTGACCTGATAGATTGGCATCGATCAGGGCTTGCAGGTTAGATCCGCTGCCTGAAACAAGTACAGCAATTTTAATCATGAACGTTGCTTATGCGAAAACTACACGGATTTTTTCGTCAGCGCCTTCAACAGATTCAGAATTGTCTGCAATGTGACCCATTGTGAATGCTTTTTCGCCAAGGCTGTTGAGTAATTCAACAGTTTTGTCAGCATCTGCTGCATCAACTACGAGAACCATACCCACGCCACAGTTAAATGTGCGGTACATTTCAAATTGTTCAACACCACCTTCTTTTTGAAGTAGTTTGAACAATTCTGGCCATTCCCAAGATGCTTCATTGACTACCGCTTGAGCACCATTTGGCAGTACGCGAGGTAGGTTGCCTGGTAAGCCGCCACCCGTGATGTGTGCCATTGCGTGTACATCCACTTCTTTCAATAACTGAAGTATTGGTTTTACATAAATACGAGTTGGTTCCATTGCTGTATCGGCAAGTGGACGACCATCAACGATTTGAGTAAGGTCAACGTTTTTCACATCTAAAATTTTACGAAGAAGTGAGTAACCATTTGAGTGTGCGCCAGAAGATGCAACACCAACTAAAACGTCACCCGCTTTAACTTTAGAGCCATCAATAATTTTGCTTTGCTCAACTACACCTACGCAGAAACCTGCAAGGTCGTAGTCTTCGCCTTCATACATACCTGGCATTTCAGCAGTTTCACCGCCAACCAATGCACAGCCTGCAAGTTCACAACCCGCACCGATACCAGTCACAACATTTGCTGCAACGTCAACGTTGAGGTGGCCAGTTGCATAGTAGTCAAGGAAGAACAGTGGTTCAGCACCACATACGAGAAGATCGTTTACGCACATTGCAACCAAGTCTTGACCAATTGTGTCATGACGGTTCAAATTCAATGCTAAACGTAATTTTGTACCAACACCATCTGTGCCAGATACGAGAACAGGTTCTTCATAACCTTTAGGAATTTTACAAAGAGCGCCGAAGCCGCCTAGACCGCCCATTACTTCAGGACGTGCAGTACGTTTCGCGACAGATTTGATACGATCGACTAACGCGTCGCCCGCTTCAATGTCGACACCTGCATCTTTGTAGCTTAAACCAGTGTTTGGGGTAGAAGTTGAGTTGCTCATAATGAAGTCTCCGCATTCGCGCGGGGATTATAACCTGAATATGCAAAACTCTTATGCTATTTCGCACTAAAATGTTATCTTTATTAAAATATTTTCTTTTCTATAACGATTACATTGAAAAAAGGTGACTTTATATGGGTGATCGCACCTTGCGCCGAATTTTTATTCTTGCTGGGATAGCATTGATCCTATGGGTTTTATACTTATTAAAGCCTGTAGTTGTTCCTTTTATCGGCGCATTTCTAATTGCATATTTATTTAGCCCTTTAGTCGATAAATTACATAAAATTGGTTTGCCGCGCTGGTTATCCATCAGTTTGGTCTTTGTTGGAATTGGTGTCGCTATTTTCCTTGCCATGTGGTTCCTCGTACCACTAGTCTGGGAACAGTTGATGTATGCGAAAAACAATATTCCAGGCAATATTCACTGGGTGAATTACACCTTCCTGCCATGGTTATCTGAAACATTTAATCTTGTACCGATGGAAATTGATACAGAGCAAATGTCAGCAGCGATCATGGAATATATTCAAACCAATTATAGTGCAGACAGTATTCAAGCCATGTTGTTAAAAGTGGCTCAATCAGGTCTGAACTTCATACAAATTGGTGGCACGATTGTCTTAATTCCAATCATTGCCTTCTATTTCCTATTAGATTGGGAACGTATGTTAGAAAACATGCGTCGCCTTATTCCACGCAAATACGAAAAAAGCACATTAACCATCGTAGGCGAATGTCATGAAGTTCTAGGCGCATTTGTAAAAGGCCAGTTCTTGGTGATGTTCTTGTTGGGCGTTGTATATGCGGTTGGACTTCAATTGGTGGGTATTGAGGTCGGCATCATCATCGGGATGATTGCAGGTTTAGCCAGCATTATTCCGTACTTGGGTTTTGCAGTCGGTATTATTTCGGCAGTTGTGGCATGTCTATTCCAATTCGGTTTGGATTGGGTACATTTGGCCTTAGTGCTGGTTGTCTTCATGGTGGGACAGGCGATAGAAGGCTATATCCTTCAGCCGTTCTTACTGGGCGACAAAATTGGTTTGTCTCCAGTAGCCGTGGTTTTTGCAGTACTTGCAGGCGCACAATTGGCAGGACTGCTCGGAATGCTCATTGCATTACCAGTCGCAGCGATTATTGTGGTGTTATTACGTCATGCGCGTGAAAATTATGAGAAAAGTAATTTATACCGAAATGATGTACTTGTGGTGAATGATGCTGAAATTGGCACATTAAGCGTAGAAACCAATCAAATTGCTGTCGATATTGAGCTCAAAAATCAGTCTGCAAATTCGCTGCAAGATCCTGAAATTTCGAGTAACATTGAAAGATCAGAACATAAAGATTGATAAGGCCAAAATATAGATATGCGTCAATTGCAGCTAGATATAGAACCACAACTCGATGCCCGAATTAGTGATTTTTCTGGGCCGAGTTGGGGGCATGTAATCGATGGTGTTCGTCAGTTACATGCTGGTTTAATGAATCGTTTCTATATCTATGGTGGAGCTGGCACAGGAAAAAGCCATTTACTGTCTGCAATATGTGACTCCTATTTAGAAATTGGCAAATCAGCAATTCAAGTTTCATTGCTTGAATTGCTCGATGCGCCCACTGAAGCGATTACTTCGCTAGATCGCTATGACTTAGTGGCTTTGGATGATATTGAAGCCATCAGTGGAGTTCCACATTGGCAAAAAGCCGTTTTTCACCTGATTAACTATAATAACGAAGAAGGTGGTCAATTGGTCTTTTCATCTCGACTGGCGCCAATTGAACTCAAACTTGAACTGCCAGACCTACAGTCTAGATTAACTCAGGCTGTTAGTGTGAAAGTGCCGAATGGTAGCTTATACGCAGACCGTCAAGCGCTCGTTAACTCTGTTTTAGCGCGACGTGGCATCCATATGGATCAACAAATTGTGGATTATTTGTTGGCACATGGGCCGCATCAGGCGTCTATTTTACTTCGCTCTTTAGAACAACTGATTCAGATGTTAAAAGGTGAAAAAGTCAAATTGAGTCATGCAAATTTAAGACAGATTTTTGCCCTAATTGATGAATATCGGTAAGCAATAAAAATTCTTGAGTAATTACTCAAGCTGTGACAAAGTACATAAAAATATTTTAATGTTGCAAGGATTGTGCAACTTAAGAATAAAAAGATAAAAAATATTTAAGGAGATGGATATGCTCAAACAGAGCATAGGCATTGGCATGCTTCTCATGGCAGGTCATGCATTTAGCGCAGAAATTATCGTTACAACCACTGAAGATGTTGTAAAGGATGACAAGGAATGTTCACTTCGTGAAGCCATAGAATATATCAATAATGGTATGCCAGAAGCCGGATATAATGGTTGCGGGGGTAAAGACGCCTATGCCTCAATTTCTCTGAAAAAAAATGAAGTTTATAAACTCACTAAAAAAATTGATATTAAAGCAGAACTGAATCTGAAAACGGCGTATGGCAGTAACGTCAATGAAGATGTCGTACTCGGTCTTAATAATGCCGTCATTGAAATGACGGGTAAGGATCAAATTTTTAATATTAATGATGGCGAAAAAGAACTACTTGCGATCAATTTTAAAGAAATTTCATTTAAAGGATGTAAGCAAGATCAATGTGCTGATAAAGGCGGCATCATTTTTAATAATGAAAAACTTACACTTGAAAATGTAAAGTTTGAAGATGGCTATGCACGACTTGGTGGTGCAATCTACAATGTTGGATTTTCAGAAGATGGCGCAGCTGTAGCAAGCCGTCTATATATACGAACCACGATTTTTCAAAACAACAAAGCGGTAGATGGTGGTGCAATTTACTCAGAAGCACCGGCTTATGAAATCTATACATCTTTGTTCAAAAATAATGAAAGCACTTCTGGTCGAGCGATTGTTTACAATCAAAATGGGCTCGCAGACATCAGCAAGTTGGTGTTCAGTAACCCTCAAAATATCATTGCCAATAGTACTTTTTTCAAAAACAAAGGTTTTGCTGTCAACTTACGTGATGGTTTAGCACTCAATAATATTACAGTACTGAAGAACAGTGGCGGTATCGAACTAAATAGTACCTCTGAGCATGCTTATTTAGCCAATAGTGTGGTGATTGGTAATGCGCTCAGTGGTACCGCTCAAGATTGTAAAGTCGTGAACTCAGGAACAGACCAATCTGTTTTTTATAACAACTTAGTGGCTGCGAGTTGTCCTGTTGGGCCTGCTGCAAATTTAAATGATGTGTGGTCTGGGACGAGTTTAATTGCGGGTGAAGATGAAGGTAGCTGTAAAACCTTAACAGAAGATCGTAATGCACTTTTTTGTCCATTTACCACAGCAAATAACGCATTTATTGGTTATTTACGTCCTCGTATTTTATTAGATTACGAAACGATTTTCTCAAGCCCGATATTAAATAAGGGGAAGACCACAGCAGATGGCAATGAGCATCATGTGTATTGCGAGTCTTCTGATCAGCGTGGAAAAAATCGTAATTTGGATGATGTTTGGTGTGATCGTGGGGCTATCGAAATTGTGGTTCCTGTGAGCATGCCTCGATTAGGTAAAGACATTCGTACAGGTGAAGTAGCCAAGTTTAATATTTTAGATGCATTAGGTGACAGTGATTTAATTCCAAAAGAAGAATGTTCAAAAGTGATGGGTATGGCAAATTCAACGGGTGAGCCATGGCAAGATGGTTGCCCAATAATTGTACAAAGCACCGAATCTAAAGGTAAATTTACACTGAATTTGAATGGTGATTTTGAATACACGCCAAATGGAAATTGGCATGGCGCAGATATTTTTGAATTGCGTGTGGTGACGTCTTCAACCCGTTTTAATACTTCGGCAAAAAATTATTTAGCTGCAGAAGTGCGTATTTTCCAAGAACCAAACAATGAAATGGAAAGTAAAACCGTTAAAACTTCGGGTGGTGCTCTAGGCTGGGCGAGTATTTTTGCGCTGCTTGGCTTAGTTGGATTTCGTCGCTTTAAAAAATAGTCTGGATAGAATTAAGGACAGCACATGAAAAATTATAAAAAAGGATTGCTGGCGGTCATGGTCCTTGCGGCTATGTCATCTATGGCAGCGACAAGTAACATCATCAAAGTTACGACCTTTGATGATGAAAATGGTGAAAATCTCAATCAATGTTCTTTACGTGAAGCGATTGAAACTGCACGTAAAAACAAATCTTTTGGTGGATGTAATGTCGGTAATCCAAATAATGGGCAGACCGATTATATTCAACTTGAAGCAGGTGAATATCTTCTGACCAAAGGTGAGTTAGTTCCTCTAAATCAGATCGTGATAGAGGGGAAAAGTCGCTTTAACTATGATTCAAAAAATTTACTGACGCAGAAATTTCCTGCCTATGAAGATATTAGAACGACGATTAATGCCCAAGGCAAATCGCGTATTTTTAATACTTCACGCTCAGAAGCCAACTTTATCGTCAATAATGTACGCCTTACTGGCGGGATGGCAGAAGACCGTGGTGGTGCCTTGTATTTAGGGGGAGCATTTACCTTAAATAATGGTGCAATTGAAAACTCTCAGGCCAAAGTTGCTGGCGGTGCGATCTACTCCGTTGCGCATAATATGTCGAAAAAAACATTATTGGTGAGCAGTTTAGTTCAGGGTAACGTCGCACCTAAAGGTAGTGTTGTTGCTATGGACTGTATCGGGAACTTGGGGGATACCCAGCCTGAAATTGTGTTCCAGCAAAGCAGTATTATTCAAAATGGTTCATCGACGAGCAATAGTGTGATGGACTTCTGTGGTAATGCCAAAGTTGAACTAACAGCAAATACGATTGCAAAAAACCAAGCAAATCCAAGTACGGGTAGTATTATCCGTGCCATTTCTCAGGGAACGGAACGTTTAAGTGCTTTTTCTAGCTTCGTTTTAACCAGTAATACAATAGTCGAGAACAATGCGGCTAGTACCTATTATTATGATAACAATGGTACAAAGGCTTGGTATTTCAATGTATTGGCCTACAATACTGGTGGGAAATCTTGTCGCTATCTCAATAATGCTGTACCTGATAATGGTCAAAAATTTGTTGCAAGTAATAATGCATTTGAACTGGCAGCCGCACAGTGTTATTTACCCGAAAGTGTACTGAATAGTACGGAAAGCTTTCTGCAAAACCATGATGTAAGTAGCTATGCTATGGGGACTTTATTAAGCGACCTACAAACAAAATCTGCTTATAACTTGTATTTACCTTTGTATTACCCGAAAGCAATCGGCAGTGGTTTTGACTTGATCAATCTTGGCCTAGACGGCTGTAGTGATGCGGATCAACGGGGCATTTTGCGGATCACAGATGGTACTTTACAGTTATCACCTACGCAAAGAAACACATGTGATATTGGTTCGGTTGAGTTAATGAATTTAACCGCAGCAGATATGGCAGATATTACCAATGAGTCTTTAACAGCTCTGCAAGATAAGTATCAAAATACAATTGATGCTTTGAAAAAGGATATCGATGATCCTGATTATGCAGAATACAAAGTTGCCAATCAGGATGATTTAACAAAGTACGAAGCGGTATTAAGTGCATTAAAAAATAACCTTAAATATCGTGCGGTTTATTTTGATCCGTTCCCGGCATCATTACCTCAAGAAGAGTCTGTGAATGGTAGTGCTGAAACACGACAAATTGCCTTAAATGCAGACAACTACACCGTGACGACTTCACCAATCGGCATTGGTAGTGAAATTACGGTGTCTAGTACAGGCGAAGCAAGTATTGTGGGTAATCCACCACATGACCTACACTGTGATTGGGATGCGGGAATAAAACAAATCGTTATTTATCGCACCAGTGGGGCAACAACAGCACCTACCGAATACGGTTTTTGTAAATATACGCTAAAACAAAAGACAGGGAGTCAGGCGGAATCCTCTGGTGTAGTCCGTGTGGCCTTTAAAAATATGACCCCAGTGGCCAAAGCTGCCCAATATACGATTAGTCCGTCAAATAATTTGTCTGTTACAGTCAATAATTTATTAGAAAATGCTAATGATGATGGTGATGGTCCAGTTGCATCTATGCCAGCGGGTAAATCGGTATGGCATAAAAATGAAGAAGGCCAAATTATTCCCATTCGTTTTACGAAAATCCCAGCAGGTTTAAACTTTGAAGCTGAGTATAGTGGTAGCTGTCCAGCAAGTTATTTAAAGGAAACCTGCTACGGTGGCAAAATCACCTTCTCTGTAAAAAATGGCTTTAGTCAGTTTGACTATCCTGTTGAATATAGCGTTATCGATAGTGACGGCATTGCATCAAGTAATGCAATTCTGACTCTTAAGAATACAGCGAAAAATACCAACTCTTCTTCTAGCGGCGGTGGCTCAATGGGAGTATTTGGACTGTTGGCATTGATTGGTTTGGGTGTGTATCGTCAGCGTCGGTTGAGCAAGTAAGACAATAAAAAAAGCCTCGATAAGAGGCTTTTTTTATGGCTTAACCAATGTAATGGATTTGATTTTCACAACATACTGTTGTTTTTAATTAGTGAACGACAGCGATAGGCTGTAAATATTTATTGATATACTCATCGCGAATAGCAGGTCGTTCATCAGGACTAGCTTTTTGCATACGTGTCGCGAGTTCTTTACGTTCTAAAGTACTCATTTTTTGCCATGTTTCGCGCATACGCTGCTTTTCACTGTCCGGAAGTTGGGTGAACCAATCCATGCGCTGTTGCAAGCTGACACGTTGATCTGCAGGAATCTCTTTGAGTGCCTGATACTTTTTAATTAAAGCCTGTTGTTCTGCTTCAGATAGCGAATCCCAAGTTTCATTAACTTGAGTATCTGCATCTTTTGAAAAAATCCAAAAGCGATCAAAGCCAGCAAAACTGGTTTGCAAAAAACTAAAAGCACAGAATGCAATTGCTAATTTTTTAGCTGCCATGTGGAACTTTGTCCTCACCCAGAACCATCAACATTTCAAGATCTTCCACCATTTGAGGGGAGAGCTTAGGGGTTGAAATCACCTGATTTTGTGGTTTGTCATCCAGTACAGTCGCATTCGGTAAAATGACAAAACCTGCAATTGCTGCTGCAAGTGCAAAGCCAGACATTTTCCAGAAACCATAACGAGAAGTTTCGCGCTGATGAATATCTTCAAGCACGTTATTCATGACAGTTGCTTTGTCTTTATGGTGCTGTGCGAGTCCATCAAGTTTGGAAGTTACTTGCTTTAAGAAATCATCTTGTTTCATTCGGATGATCCTCCCATATGTGGATTCAAATGTGCCAAAGCGGTACGTAAACCTTGAATGGCACGGTGGTAATGTGTTTTCACACTGCCTTCGGAACAATTCATAATTTCTGCAGTTGTATGCGTATCAAAGCCTTCCCAAGCTCGCAACATAAATGCTTGTTGCTGGCGGACTGGAAGTTCTGCGATAGCATCTTGTATTTCCTCTGCAGTGACAGCCTGATCCAGAAAGTCGAAAGGGTTTGGTGTAGATTCATCTACAACATCCTGTATTTCGACATCGTCGTCATCTAGGCTGACTTTTCTAAATAAGGAAAACGGCTGCGAACGACGTGCTTCTTTTCGACGCCAGTCTTGCAGCTTGTTATTTAAAATGGTGTAAAACAGGGGATACCATTCCTCTGTGGACTTTTCAGCATAAGCTTTATGTAAGGAAATAAAGGCTTCTTGCACCAAGTCCATGGCAATGCCATGTTGACCGTGCGTTGCACTTTCCATCATTACTAAAGCACGCCCCGTCACTTCATTCATGAAGTTTTTCAGGCGAGACTCAGCCGTGCTTTTTAAAACACTGCTGTCTTGCGTCTCGGACTTTTTGGGTGCTAAATCCATAGAGATGGAAAATCCTGTCATCGGATACCCACCATTATTTCCATATTCATATACAAATAACGATGGAAATAATGGTTAGGTTGACAAAAAGAATTATTATTTTTTCTAGTGTAGTCTATTTTTTTCAGGCTTAAGCGCTAAATACAATAAAATAACGATTTTACTGACGCTGACGTACCATTTCAAAAAAACAGATCGAGCCAGCAATGGCTACGTTTAACGATTCTTGACCACCCGGTTGAGGAATCGCAACGGCTTCTGCATGTTGTAATGCATACTCAGAAACACCTTGACCCTCATTGCCTAAAATCCACACACATTGTTTGCGCAAATTTTTGCTATATAGGTTTTCAGACTGATGTGAGCTTGTTGCATACACTGGAATTTTGAATTTCGTCAAAATATCTTCAAGGGCAATATTTTCAAAGGTATTTAATGAAAAATGTGCGCCCATACCTGCGCGTAATACACGCGGTGACCAGAGTGATGCAGAGCCTTTGGTACAAACGACTTGCTCAATACCTGCTGCGGCAGCAGAACGGAGTAGGGTGCCTACATTACCAGGGTCTTGAATGTTGTCTAAAATTAAGGTGTCTTCACTGAAGTTAAGCGCTTCACTTGAACTTGGTAAATCCACAATCGCTAAGCAAGCAATAGATGTTCCAAGTGTACTGATATCTTTGTATAAAGATTCACTTAGAATAAACACCGCACCTTGATATTGTTCCGCAATGCGGTCGAAGTCGGCATGATTAATTGCTTGTTCAGTGGTGAAAATCGATTTGATTGGACGTTTTGAGTCTAACCATGACAACACCAAGTGTGTGCCTTCCAAAACAGTTTGACCTTGTTTTTTACGGTAGGCATTTTGTTCAATTAAGCCACGTAGGTGCTTAATTTTCGGGTTGTCTTTTGATTCGAGATAAATCAGAGCCATGGGGGAGATATCCACGAAAGTCAGCAAAAATACTGACTTTCGTTATAAGAAATTAATTATGGTATGACGTAACTAGGTCAACTTCGTTTTTAGAACCAATAATCACAGGAACACGTTGATGAAGTTCTGTTGGTTGGATGTCTAGAATGCGGACACGGCCTGTTGTAGAAGCACCGCCAGCTTGTTCCATCAACATACTCATTGGGTTTGCTTCGTACATTAAACGTAGACGGCCTGCTTTTTTCGGATCTTTGAAGTCGTATGGATACATGAAGATACCGCTACGGCAAAGAATACGATGAATATCACCCACCATACATGCGACCCAACGCATATTGAAGTCTTTTTCACGCGGGCCAGTTTTACCTGCAAGAAGTTCGTCGATATAACGTTTTACAGGTTCTTCCCAGTGACGCTGGTTCGATGCATTAATTGCATATTCTTTAGTGTCTGCTGCAACCGCAATCGCATCTTTAGTTAATAAGAATTCTTTGCTTTCTGGATCAAAAGTAAAGAAGACTACGCCAGCACCGACAGTTAGAGCCATCATTGTTGATGGACCATACAGTACATAACCTGCAGCCGCTTGATTCACACCCGCTTGCATGAAATCTTCAGCTTGCGTTACCGCATTTTTTGCAGGAAGAATTGAGAAAATTGTGCCAACACACATGTTGATATCGATGTTGCTTGAACCATCTAATGGGTCGAACAAAACAAGATAATCGCCATTTTCTTGAGCTGGTGTGAATTCATCTAATTCTTCAGATGCCAAACCACCGACATGTGGATGAACTTTTAATGCATCGATGAGGTAATCATTTGAAATGACATCAAGTTTCTTTTGTTCTTCACCTTGAACGTTTTCGTGTTGCGCGCTACCCAATACACCAGCCAAAGCACCTTTTTGTAAAAGAAGGTCGATGTCTTTGCATGTATTACCAATTGTTTCAATAACTTGTGCTAATGCAGGAGTAAGATTACCACTTTGTTGTTGTAGAAATTGGGAAAGGGTGAGATTTGACATAACCGGAAAACTCCAAATATTAATTTATCAAAAATGATAAAAATGTGATTGTGCAACATTTTAGATGAGAACGAAGGAAAAGAAAAATTAAACTAGACTATTTGTCGTGATTTTACCCTTGCAAGTCCTGAATAACATGCTATGTTGAATCTAATGTATAAATCGAAAGACAGGGAGCACAACAATGACCACACAAAAATTTGATGCGACTCCGACTGCAACTGAGGGATTGAATTTAGACGATATTTCTGCGGATACCGTAAAAGCTGCATGGAGCAGTTACGAAGCAAAAGCAGAGTATAAAAAGTTCAATAAACATGACCTCATTGAGTCGATGCAAACAGAAAAAGAAAATGCTGAACATCCAGAAGCAGAAGCGTAATGATTTGGATTGTTAAGCTAATTTTCTAGTTGGTAAAGCTAAGGATCTCGTTTTAAAAGTCGTTCATTTGCATTTTTAATTGGATATTTTCTTAAAGTTCTAAAGCCGCTAATCGAATTTATCCTGAGTTAAAGGGCTAAATTGCGTTAAAGCACAGAACGTTGCAATAGAATGATGCAAATGAAACGATATAAATAAAATGATACGGGTTAAATCAAAAAAGCACTCATCAATGAGTGCTTTTTTTAGCTAAGACTTTTTCAAGTCTTATTTCAGTAGCGGAGGAACAGCTTCGTAGTTAATTTCTACGCGGCGGTTTTCTTTCCATGCATTTTCATCATGACCCGCATTGATTGGCATTTCTTTACCATAGCTGACTGCTTCAAGCTGATTTGGACTTACGCCTGTTGTAATCAGGAAGCTTTCAACAGCTTTAGCACGACGCTCACCTAGAGCCATGTTGTATTCACGAGTACCACGTTCATCGGTATGACCTGTTAAAGCCACGCGTGAGTTTGCATTAGCAACTAGGAACTGAGCGTGAGCTTGAAGAGTTTGTAAATCTTCATTGCTAAGCTCTGTACTGTCGTAGTCAAAGTGTACTACGCGTTTCGCTAAAAATGCTTTATTCGCTTCAGTTACACCTTTAGATGATGCACCCGCAAGATTTTGTGCATTGAGCGCAGCATCTTCACTTAAACCTGAAGTGTTTACAGTGGTTGAGCCATTTGGGTTTTGTCCTGCTTGTACATCTGCTGCAGGTTTACGGCTGGCACAACCAGTCATTACTAATGCTGTAGCTAAAACAGGTAGCGCAATCAGTTTCATTGCTTTCATATTGATCTCCATGACGGTTATTTATGATGTTTCATTAAAAAGTTATTGTTGAATAAATCATGCAGTGTTTATTTCGGTGCCCAAGCTGGTTCACGAACTTCACCTTGTTCACTTGGTAAGTTCATGCGGAAACGACCATCTAAAGACATTATCGAGAGCAAACCACGGTTTGCTTCACGTGTTGCATACACCACCATTTGACCATTTGGTGAGAAGCTTGGGGATTCATCTAAACTTGTTGGCGTTAAAATATTGGTTACACCTGAACCAATGTCTTGAACCGCAACTTTATAGTTACTACCGCTAGGACGATGCACCAAAGCTAATTTTTTACCATCCGCACTTAACGTACCACGTGCATTGAAAGCGCCACGGAAAGTCAAGCGTTTGACACTTTCAGCACTTAAGTTGTAGGTGTAAATTTGTGGAGAGCCACCACGGTCAGAGGTAAAAATAAATGATTTACCGTCAGGGGCATAACGCGCTTCTGTATCAATCGCTGTGTCATTGGTCATGCGTTTTAATTGGCGAGTCTGTAAATCCATTTGATAGATTTCAGGATTGCCATGCATAGATGCAGTGAACAACATGCTTTTACCATCGGGCGAGAAGCTTGGAGCACCATTTAAACCACGGAAACTTGCAACTTTTTCACGGTTACCACTTGCTAAGTCTTGGATGTAAATTGCAGGGCGCTTGGTTTCAAAAGAAACATAGGCTAGCTTTTTCGCATCAGGCGTCCACGCAGGGGAAAGGATTGGATCTCGTGAAGTCAAAATCGTACGGGGTTGTTCACCATCTGTATCTGCAATTTGTAGGGTATAGCGCTGATCTGGTGTTGCTGCATTACGCAATACATAGGCAATACGGCCGCTGAAGTCACCTGGAATGCCAGTTAAAGCTTGATAGATCGCATCACTGATCATATGCGCTGCTTGACGGTAACGTGAAGCAGGTACAGTGAGTAGTTCATTTAACAGGTATTGTTTTTTTTCAACATCATACAGTTGGTAGTGAATTTCATAAGAGCCATCAGCCGTTGTTTTTGATGTACCTGTCACGACATAGGGTACGCCCGCAGCTTTCCATGCTTCTGCATTAGGTGAATTTATTGTTGCAGTTGCAGGTAAGTTTTTAGAGGCACTGGTAAATTTACCTGAGCGGTTCAAGTCATTTTCAACCACTGGATAAATATTTGAGTCATTACTAAAAGGCACGATCGCAATTTTAGGTGCTTCTTCAGGAGCTTTAGTGATTTCGAGGTGAAGCTGCGCATGCGTTTGAGTCACTAAAACTGGGCTCAAAGCAGTGAATACGGCTAAGCAAAGAAGATGTTTACGCGTCATTTCCATCATTCGCTAACTACTCTAAAAATGTGAGTTATTGTCTGTATTAGGTTGTGTCACATAATGGCATGATTTTGAATTATTAAAAGCACAACATTATGATTAATCTGTTATTCGTCTGTGAATTCGTGTCTAAATGTTTGCCTATTTTGATGATGCTTAATTATAAAAATATAAGGTTCTGCTGAACTGATGTCCTTATTTAGAGTGGAAAGACATATAAATCAACCGAGATTCACGGCGAGCATCTGGATTTTCTGGTAAATCAAAAGGGGCTGAGCTAAGGATGGCTTTTTCAATACTCTTTTTAAATGCACGATTTGGCGCATCAAGAATCACTATCGATTGAATTGAACCAAATGATGTCAGTGTAATTCGAGCATTGGCTTTTTGCCCAGTTGAATCTGCTGGAGCTTGCCAACGGCTCAAGATTAAATGTTTAATTTCGGTTTTGGTCCCAGATGCAAGCTTTTTGGCTTGTGATTTACGAGAAGCCTCAGCGCTTGCTGTTCGTTTAGCTGTCGCAGCAGTTTGTTCACGTTCGCGCTTGTATTGCTCAGACTTTGCCTTTGCGGTAGTCATAGGTACATTCGCGGAACTCACCGCGACCTTTTCAGGTTGAATCTGAGTCGATGCTGGATTGTCAGTAGGGCTGGCTAAGGTTGATGATGAGCCTGCCATTACAGAAAATAGAAACAAAAATTTCAAATGTGCCATAAGTTGTAATTAGTCCAATGATCAATTTAAAAATTTAAATGGGTATCGTTATTTCGCTATAAATTTTGTTATAAAAATGCGCGCTTGTTTACGTGCCTCTGGATCAGATGGCATGGGATAAGGTGCAGCATCGCGAACGGCAGTTTCAATACTGGCTTTCAAATCTGGATCGCTAGAATTGATAATAATAGAATGTACACGTCCATTGTCTGCGAGATTAACACGTACAGATGCCGATTTTCCTGTAGAACCTTTGGGAACTTGCCAAGCACGGCGAATTTTATCTGCAAAATCTTTTTTTGCTGTGAGAGCAATTTTTTTGGCTTCAGCTTTTTTCTTTGCAGCCTCATCATTTGAATTTTTTGCCATGGCTGTAGGCGGAAATTGTACTTCTTGTAAAGCTTGCTCAGGTTGATTTGTTTTAGCATTATCCTTCAGCAAAGCTTTAAATTGTTCGGATGATATATTTTCAGGCGTTGCCGAAGAGGGGATATAAATTGACCGACTTTGAGCAATTGTTTGGCTGCAAATAAGTAAGAGTGTAGAAAATAAAAAAAGTGGTTTCATCTTTTATGATTCTTTATAGAAGTAAATGAAAAATCCCCACAAGGTTTGCAGGGATTTAAAAATTAACGTGATGACTTGAAGGTGGACGTAAACCTTTGAGCTTCACGTTTTGCATCTGGGTCACTCGGCATTGGGTATGGTGCAGCAGCTCGAACAGCAGCCTCAATACTGGCTTTCATATCAGGGTCACTAGAGTTCACAATCACTGACTGAACTGAACCACTTTCCGTAAGGGTAACGCGAGCAGTTGCCGATTTACCAGCAGAGTCAAAAGGTGTATCCCATGCACGGCGGATTTTGTTTTCAAAATCACGTTTAGCAGTTGAGGCAATTTTCTTCGCTTCAGCCTTTTTCTGTGCGGCTTCTTCAGCTGCTTTTTTAGCTGATGAAGCTTTGGCTTCTTCGGCTGCACGTTCGCGTGCTTCGGCATCGGCTTTAGCCTTTGCATCTGCCTTGGCTTTTGCATCGGCATCTGCTTTACGTTTTGCAACTTCTGCATTGGCCTTGGCTTTCGCATCAGCATCTGCTTTACGTTTTGCAGCTTCCGCATTGGCCTTAGCTTTGGCATCAGCATCTGCTTTACGTTTTGCAGCTTCCGCATTGGCTTTAGCTTTTGCATCGGCATCTGCTTTACGTTTTGCAGCTTCTGCATTGGCCTTAGCTTTGGCATCAGCATCTGCTTTACGTTTTGCAGCTTCTGCATTGGCCTTGGCTTTCGCATCAGCATCTGCTTTACGTTTTGCAGCTTCCGCATTGGCTTTAGCTTTCGCGTCTGCATCTGCTTTACGTTTTGCAGCATCCGCATTGGCCTTGGCTTTTGCATCTGCATTGGCTTTTGCCGTTGCTGCAGCTTTGGCTTTGTCAGCTTCTGCTTTTCTTAAAGCATCGGCACGGATTTTTTCGGCCTTGGCTTTGGCATCAGCATCTGCTTTACGTTTTGCTGCTTCAGCATTGGCTTTCGCCGTAGCATCTGCTTTTGCCTTAGCCGCATCCGCTTTAGCTTCTTGTTGTGCTTTTAGTTTTGCAGCTTCAGCCGCTTTAGCTTGTTCTTGAGCACGCTTTGCATTGTCCGCAGCTTTTTGTTCAGCAAGCTGCTGTGCTTTTGCCGCAGCGAGTGCCTGTTGAGCAGCAACCTGTGGATCTGCCTTAGGTGGTTCTGCTGGTTTAGGTGGTGCAGCCGTTGGAATCTCGGGTGCTGGTTCAACGCTAGGTTCTGCTGTTTGCGTGATTTGTTCAGCTACATTTTCATGCGCGGTTTCATCAAACTCTGTGACTTCACGAGTTACAGGTTTCAAATCTTCCGGTTTTACCAAAACAGTGGTTATTTTTTTAGGGGGCTCAGGTGGTTTACTCATGCCAAGATAAAGTAAGCCAACCACAGCGACGATATGAACACCTAGTGTGAAACCAATCGCAACGGCTTTTTGTTTAAAAGGCGGCTTGTTGAAATCTTTCATAAATTATTTTAATGGCTCAGTCAGTAAACCTACTTGTGTTAAACCTGCATCTTGAAGGGCAGACATGAGTTTCATGACTTCACCATAAGGACGAGATTCACTGCCGTTAATCAGGACACTCATTTGCTTTTTCTGTTCGTTCGCTTCATTTTGTGAAGCAGTTAAAACAGATTTTAGTTCATCAAGTGTGAGTACATCATTCTGATGATTTTTATCTTCTAGTTTGATCGTTCCATCCGCCTCAAGTGTAACAATCGCAGGGCGATCTTCCGCTTGCATAGGCGTGCCATTTGCCTGTGGTAAATCGACTTTGACACCTGTGGTGATCATAGGTGCAGTGACCATGAAAATCACCAATAGAACTAACATGACATCAATATAAGGTACGACGTTCATGTCACTTTTTAATGGTTTTTTGATACGCTCAAAGCGTCCAGAACGTTGAATAGCCATTAGTCATTGTCCTGAGTTGAACCTACAGACTGGCGTTGTAATAACGCAACCATTTCTTCGGCAAAAAGTGCACGATCGTTATAAACGGCTTCACCTTTGGCTGTGAAATGGTTAAATGCAAGTACAGCAGGAATTGCCGCAAAAAGACCAATGGCCGTTGCAATCAATGCCTCTGCAATACCAGGAGCAACCGTAGCAAGGGTGACTTGGTCAACATCTGCTAAACCAATAAAGGCGTTCATAATGCCCCAAACAGTACCGAATAAACCGACATAGGGTGCAACCGAGCCAATACTCGCAAGCGCGCCTAAACCATTTTCTAAATGTCCTTGGTCACGGCTTAAACCTACGCGAAGAATACGTTCTGTACCTTCAATTGATTGTTCTGCACTGGCATTACGTTTTTTAAGTTTGAAAAACTCGCCTAAACCTTGATAGAAGACATCTTCAAGGCCAACACGTTTCGAGTTGAGCTGAGCATTGTTGTATAAAGTGTTGAGTTCGGCGCCAGACCAAAAGATTTTTTGGAAATGTTCATCGTCAGCCTGCGCTTTTTTATAACTCATGTGTAACTTGGCAATCAGATACCAACTGAATAACGAAGCTAAGAGCAGCAGGAGCATTACCAGTTGTACGACAGGACTTGCTTGTAAGATGAGGTCTGAAACTTTGAGTGTTGATTCTAGTTGAGTTGCCATAGTTACTACATGTGCCAAATAATTTTTTTAATCTTGTTCCAATTCTTTCAGAATCAGTTCACGTATTTCATCAGGAAGGCGACGGGGTCTCATCTCTGCACTGATACATGCCAATTCTACCTCACCTGATGCCAGCATAATATCACCACGATAAATATTTTGTTGCAACACAAATGACGTAGCCTTACACGAAACTACACTTGCTGTAACAGTAATCAGGTCATCCATTAATATAGGGCGTGAATATTTCACATTAATTTTATGAACGACAAAGTTGTAATCTTTTTGATGCCAATAATGGTCTACACCTGAAGCGCGTAGCCATTCTGTGCGGGTACGCTCCATAAAGCGAATATGATTTGCGTGGTAAACAATGCCACCTGCATCTGTATCTTCAATATATACACGAATGTTGAATTCGAATTTATTCGCCATGAGAGTGTTCCGTCTTTATAAAATCTGAAAAATATTGTTCTGCACTTCAGCATAGAATTAGAGCATTTAAAAATGGCGATAATTCAATGATTCGTCAAGTGCTTCAATGACGGGCAGTTTAGCACCGTGAGTCATCAGTCCAATGGCACAAGGTTTCAACTCACGTAAATCTTTAACTTCCGTAGTTGTAATTATTGATTAAAAAAGAGACTGCTTTTAATTTGTTTGTTCATCTAATTTAAATTTTGTATCGACAAAATCCTGTAGATGAGCTGCTAAATATCCCGCAATATGAAAGTGAGTTTCTTCCATTTTCTTTTTCTGTTGCTTTGGGAGTAATGCTTTTAAAGATTCATACATATACGTTAAGCAGCAAAAGCCAAGGCCAATAACTAACATGAGTAAAAGTTTATTAGGTAGATCTATCCAGAAAAACACATAAACGAGTATGACTAAAGTAAAGAATGAGAAGCTGAAATACAACGTATTAATTTTTGCTGGCTTAAAGTTTTCCTTGACCAAAGCTTGTACGTCGTCGTGATAGTACGTCCCAATAAAAATGAGGGCAGAAGTATAGTTGAAGCTCAGGTTTTTTATACGATATGCAGAAGGCGATTGTTTAATAGTTAAGATATTATCTTCACTTACTTCTATGGTTTCTTTGCTAAGAATGTTTTCACATTCGACAGTGATAAAATAATTGTATTCGGTGTGGAATAAGCTTTCAAAATCACTCATTTGTTTTGGGCTAAATGAACTGATAGGTTGTTCTCTGGGAATGTGTTCAATGGCACTGTCTAATGGTAGGTTTTGAATGTAGTCGCTATTAATTTTGTTAATTATTCTATTCTCAAGATTTATCATTTTAGTCTATTGTTTGTAGTGGCTTGAATTTATTTTAAAAATTTAAATAAACATGCAGGGAGCATTTAACTCCCTGAAGTCGTTCAGTGAATTATCGTTTACTTATCTTTCGGCTCTGGTGGTGTCATCCCAAACTGTAAATACGCCATATTGGTGGCAATACGTCCACGTGCAGTACGCATGACATAGCCTTGCTGAATGAGGTAAGGCTCGATCACATCTTCTAGCGTCCCTGAGTCTTCTGCCATAGCAGCAGCTAAAGCTTCTACGCCTGCAGGGCCACCATCAAAACGCTCTAGTAGCATTGATAAATAACGGCGGTCTAGCGTATCTAAACCATCTTTATCGACATTCAGCATGTCCAAAGCACGTTGAGCCATCTCTTGGGTTACTTCACCCGTACCTTTAACTTGCGCATAATCACGGACTCGGCGTAATAAACGGTTTGCAATACGAGGTGTCCCACGAGCACGGCGTGCAACTTCCTGTGCGCCTTCGGCAGTCATGGGTACATCCATCAAGTTTGCAGATCGAGTCACAATATGCGTTAAGTCTTTGACAGAATAAAACTCTAAGCGTTGTACGATACCAAAACGGTCACGTAAAGGAGAGGTCAGTAGGCCTGCACGAGTCGTCGCTGCAACAAGAGTGAAGGGTGGTAAATCCAGTTTGATCGAACGGGCAGCAGGGCCTTCACCAATCATGATGTCGAGTTGGTAATCCTCCATCGCTGGATAGAGAATTTCCTCGATGACCGGTGAAAGACGATGGATCTCATCAATAAATAAAACATCACCTTCTTCGAGGTTGGTTAGCATCGCAGCCAAATCGCCTGCACGCTCAAGGACTGGGCCTGATGTCGATTTTAAGTTGCCGCCCATTTCACGCGCAATAATATTGGCTAGTGTGGTTTTTCCTAAACCCGGTGGGCCAAAAATTAAGGTGTGATCGAGTGCTTCTTCACGGCCACGCGCAGCACCGATAAAGATTTCCATTTGTTCACGGACGACAGGTTGCCCGATGTAGTCATCAAGGGAAGTTGGGCGAATGGCGCGGTCGAAGTGGTCTTCGGGTTTTTCTGAACCACTGATAAGACGGTCTTGCATATAATTAAATCAATCTCTGGCTGAACTTTCGAGGCACAGCCTCAAGTTGTGATTTGTGTTAAGGTGCCATTGTGTAGGCATTGCTTTACTTTTGAAAGATCAAAAGTAACAAAAATCTTGTGTTGGATTGAGGATATATCCTTATATCCCAATCCAACATGGCGACATCCATGTCGCCTTCGTGTATCCAATTTAGGTGTATTGGTATGTCTATTTGAATTATTTATTCATCGACTTAAGTGCTGCACGGATAATGTCGCTGGCTTCAGTAAAGTCACCTTTGGCAGCATTCACTAATTTTTGTGCTTCAATTGGTTTGTAACCTAATGATTGCAATGCCGCCTCAGCTTCGGCAACTGCAGAGTTGCCTGTAAATTGAATTTGTTCAACAGTTGAATTGGTTGGTGCAGTGCCTGAAGCCATGGCTTTAAAGCGATCACGAAGCTCAATCATGAGGCGTTCAGCGGTCTTTTTACCCACACCCGGAACTTTGACTAAAGTGTTTACATCTTCATGTTCAACCGTGTGAATCAGCATTTCAACACTTAATGTTGATAAAATGCCCAGTGCCATTTTAGGGCCTACGCCGTTAACTTTTAACAGTGTGCGGAAGATCAGTTTTTCTTGAGCATTGCTAAATCCATACAGCAGTTGTGCATCTTCACGTACAGCCAGATGTGTCCACAAGGTAATTTTTTGACCTTTCTGTAGTTGGCAAAATGTTGAAAGTGGGGTGTCAATTTCATAGCCCACACCATTTACATTGAGTAATACCGTTGGTGCTTCCAATGCCAGCACTTCGCCAATTAAACATCCGATCATGTCATTTATTCACTTTATTTCAGTTTAGTCTGAGCTATTTGCTCAATTTCAATTTGTTGCGAGATTAGCGTGAAGGCCAGCGAATTACTAGCCTTCACATTTTTTCAGCTTTAAAAGAAACCAACTTTATTGCCTTGAAGTTCCTGTGCAAGGTTATAAGCCTGATGGTCTGAAAATTTAGAGATAATATCCAATACTTGCATGATGTTTTCATAATGCAACGGCCCAAAATGTGCCCCCGAACGGTGGAGAATGGACATCAGTCGCTGTTCTTTAAAACTCAAGGTTTTATTTGGCGTAGTTAGAGGAATAAATGCATCTAAAATATTTTGTAGACTTTGATGCGCAATAATCTCTAAGCCGGCTTTTTGTGGATGTTCAAAAATTTTATCGCGAGCTAATTCTTTTGCTCGGTTAATTCCACGCTCAATATCTTCACTGCAATATTGCAATAAACTGCCTTTGAGTTGACCTGACAAAATATCATGATGATGACGGGCAAAGGCAGTCGTGACTTCTTCGACTAGACGTTTCATCACACGACCTCGTAATGCGGCAATTTTTTGTTGCCAAGTGGTATCAGTCATAGCCAATTCGGCAGGTATGCCATAGTCACCGACCAAATCAAGGAAAATGGGCTCAACTTCGTTATAGTTCAACATGTTGAGGATAATGCCATCTTCAAGGTCAATTAAGGCATAACAAATATCATCTGCGGCTTCAAGCAAATAAGTCAAAGGATGACGACAGTAGTGATATTCGCCCAGTTGAATTAAACCCAATTGTTCTGCAATTTGCTGCAAGATTTCTTTTTCTGCTTGATAACAACCAAACTTTGCTCGTTGGCTTGCAGGTTTATTGCCTTGCGATGCAATAGTTTTGGATAGCCACGGGTATTTTAAATATGCACCTAAAGTTGCATAGGTTAAACGCATACCACCATCATTCGGGTGATAGTCAATTTTAGTCAGTAAACGTAAGCCTTGTGCATTACCTTCAAACTGACGCACATCGGCTTCTTCTTCAGGGCTTAAGTCCTGTAAAAAGTTGGTATGCGATGCGTCATCAAACCATTCTCGAATGGCATATTCGCCTGCATGGCCAAAAGGTGGATTACCAATATCGTGTGCCAAGCACGCAGCTTGAATAATTGCACCGACATCGGCAGGTGAAATCCACATCGGGAGTTCATCTTTAATTTTTTCAGCCGCCAGCATCCCCAATGAACGTCCAATACAAGACACTTCTAAAGAGTGCGTCAGGCGAGTATGAATGCCATCGTGTTGGGTTAATGGATGGACTTGGGTCTTGCGATTAAGCTGTCGAAAACTCTGCGAAAATATAATGCGGTCATAGTCTTTATGAAAAGGGCTACGTGCCTGTTCAGAACTGTGTTTATTGCTACCAATACGAACTGTAGAAAGAAGTTCAAGCCAACGCATTTGAGTCATTTATCATTATTCATTTATTACTTGAATTGAATAATGCCAAACTTAGTTGAAAATCACTAGTCTGGGGCGACACAACTTGTCTTAAAAGATGTATGAGTGATTTGCCTTAATGAAATGCAAAACAAAACAGAAATTTAAAAATGGGCTGTTAGTATAGATGGGCAAATTTTACCTTTTATCCCATTTTTTAATTTTCAATGAGAATAATTTAAATGTATAGAAAGCAATTTCTTCCTACTTTGACTGCACTAAGTTTGGGCGTGACATTTTTTTGTCAGGTTGTACAAGTTTCAATACAGAAAAAAATATAACGAAAGTGCAGCCAAACCAAAATGTTGCTGCATCAGAAAATAGCATGATGCATCATTTAGAAACATTTGAAGAAATTGCGGAACAAAATGGTGGCAATCGTGCAGTAGGTACAGCAGGTGGATTGGCTTCTGCACAATATATTCTTGAACAAGCCAAGAAAGCAGGCTTGCACGCGCAAATGTTGCCATTTGAAAATCGAGAAAAGACCGTTGGGCAAAATATTGTGATTGAGATTGAAGGGCAATTCAAAGATACCGCTGTGATTGTCGGCGCGCACTATGATTCGGTGAAAATGGGGCCTGGGATTAATGATAATGCTTCAGGCGTTGCAGTATTGTTAGCATTATTACAAGACTATGCGAAGCAAAAGGTAAAACCTAAACACACACTATATCTTGCCTTTTGGGATTCGGAAGAGGTTGGTATTGCAGGTTCACAAGCTTTTGTGAAATCACTCAGTGAGAAACAGCTTCAAGGCATTCAAGCCTATATCAATGTTGATATGGTGGGAACAAAGAATCCGAATATCATGATTGCCGATGGTGACCATTCATCAATTGCAGAAATGGCGGCACAGTTTAAAGCCAATGGACTTATACAAAGTGATTATCAGCCAATCTTAGACAGCATGAGTCAATTACCTAAGCACCCGCAGGATGCTGCATTAGAACAAAGTATGCGTCAATATTTTAAAACCAATAATATGCAGATTAAAGATGATGTAACGACTTTAACAGCAAGCGATACTTTGCCATTTTTAGGGAAAGTTCCCGTTACTTCACTAATTTTATTTAATGAGCAAATGAAAGGTGATGAACTCGAATTTGCACCGTGCTATCACAAGGCTTGCGATACGATTGATGGTGTAGATGTAAACTCACTGAACTTAGCCCTCAATGTAATTCAACATCTATTGTCAGATTTGAATAAATAAAATGTTTCAATTTCAAATGTGAAATGATTTTAGTCTTTTATGAATTTCAGGTTTAAATCTCACACATTTAGACCTGAAAATCATTTTCAAATATGGTTTGAACGCTTGATTAAAAAGTGAGTTGTTATTGAAAAATAAAACATTTTTATAGTTTGAATATTATTCTTAGGATGAAATGAAAAAATCAGATAATTTTGTGTTAATCTGTGCGACTAAATTCAATTTTATTATTTAAAAATAAAAGCATTATTGCCTAAACTTCCCGATATAAGCACTACAATTTCACTTTCACATCTAGCTGATTTAACTAATACACAGTAGAATATGCGCTCTCTCAAGTCACATTGTGGCATGGTCTTTTCGATCATCCCGTGGAGCCAAAATCAGCATGTTTATCGTTGCCGGTGCACCTGCACATTCTTCATTTAAGAAAACTCAACTATTATCACGTTTAACGTCAATTAGTTCTGTTCAATCAATTGAAAGTCAATGGGTTTACCTTTTTGACCAAGCGCTCAACGAGCAACAACAGCAATCCGCTTTACAGCTTCTCAACGATGGTCAATCTTTTGAATTGCACCAAGCAGCAAGTGACGAAGTCCAAATTTTAGTGACGCCACGTGTTGGAACCATCTCTCCGTGGTCGTCTAAGGCAACAGACATTTTTGCCAACTGTAATACACCGGTTCATCGCCTTGAACGCGGTGTTTTGTTTACTTTGAAGGGTGTAAATGCTGTTTCTGATGAAGTAAAACTAGCATTACATGACCGCATGACCGAAAGTGTTTTCAATGCTATTGAAGATGCAGCGGCACTTTTCTCTGAAACTGAACCAAAGCCTTTAAACTCAATTGATATTTTGGGTCAAGGTAAAGAAGCGTTGGTGAAAGCTAACTCTGAATTTGGTTTTGCGCTTTCTGATGAAGAAATTGATTATTTAACCGATGCTTTCACAAAAATGGGTCGCAACCCGCATGACATCGAATTGATGATGTTTGCCCAAGCGAACTCAGAGCATTGCCGTCATAAAATCTTCGGTTCAGAATGGACAATTGATGGTGAAGTTCAACCATTATCATTGTTCCAAATGATTAAAAACACCTATAAAGAATCACCTACAGATGTATTGTCGGCATATAAAGACAACGCTTCTGTAATAGTTGGTTTTGACACACAGCGTTTTTATCCAAAACAAGACGCTGAAACAGGTCACCACGTTTATAAATACAAGAGTCAAGCCGCTCACATCTTGATGAAAGTGGAAACACATAACCATCCGACAGCGATTGCACCATTTGCTGGTGCAGCAACAGGTTCGGGCGGTGAAATCCGTGACGAAGGCGCAACAGGTCGTGGTGGTAAGCCAAAAGCTGGTTTAACAGGTTTTACCGTATCTAACTTGAATATTCCAGGCTTTGAACAGCCTTGGGAAGAAAACTACGGCAAACCATCTCGTATGGCATCTCCACTTCAAATTATGATTGAAGGCCCATTGGGCGGTGCAGCCTTTAACAACGAATTTGGTCGTCCTGCTTTAAATGGTTACTTCCGTACATTTGAACAAAATGTCAATGGTGATGTAAAAGGCTTCCATAAGCCAATTATGATTGCCGGTGGTTACGGTAACATCCGTCCTGACCATGTAGAAAAAGATGCGATTCAACCAGGCGATTTACTGATCGTACTAGGTGGTCCTGCAATGCTGATTGGTTTAGGCGGCGGTGCAGCGTCTTCTGTAGACAGCGGTAAGTTGGGTGAAAACCTAGACTTCGCATCTGTACAGCGTGAAAACCCAGAAATGGAACGCCGTTGCCAAGAAGTGATTGATGCTTGCTGGCGCATGGAAGATCATAACCCAATCGTGTCTGTACATGACGTAGGCGCGGGCGGTATCTCAAATGCCATGCCTGAACTTGTGAACGATCACGAGTTAGGTGCGGTACTTGATCTGCGTAAAATTCCATCATTGGAAAAAGGCATGTCTCCAATGGAGATCTGGTCGAACGAAGCGCAAGAGCGTTATGTATTGGCCATCCGTCCAAGCTCTTTAGAATTATTTGAATCACTATGTGCACGTGAGCGCTGCCCATTCGCCGTATTAGGTGAAGCAACTGAAGCGCGTCAATTGACTGTGAACGATCCACTGTTTGAAAACAAAGCTGTGGATATGCCAATGCAAGTGATGCTTGGCGGTACACCGCGTATGAGCCGTTCATACGAAACGATTGAACGTAAAGGGGATGACTTTGCTGCGGCACAAGTCACCGATCTGAAAGATGCGATTTACCGCGTCTTGAAAAATCCAACAGTTGCTTCTAAATCATTCCTAATCACCATTGGTGACCGTTCAATTACCGGTATGGTTGCACGTGATCAGATGGTTGGCCCATGGCAAGTCCCTGTTGCGGATGCAGCAGTGACGACCACTAGCTTGCAAGGCTTCACAGGTGAAGCAATGGCAATGGGTGAACGTCCGCCTGTAGCATTGTTAAACCCTGCAGCATCTGCACGTTTGGCAGTGGCAGAATCAATTTCTAACATCATGTCGGCCAAAATTGATCAGATTAGCGATATTAAATTATCTGCAAACTGGATGGCGGCAGCAGGGCAAAAAGGTGAAGACCAAGCCTTGTTTGAAGGTGTTAAAGCCATTGGTATGGAAATGTGTCCTGCACTGGGTATTGCAATTCCAGTAGGTAAAGACTCATTGTCTATGCGTACCACTTGGAATGACGAAGGCGAAGACAAATCTGTCACTTCACCAATGTCAGGTGTCATCACAGCCTTTGCACCTGTAACCGATGTACGCAAAACATTAACTCCTGAATTAAAAAATACCGATTCAGTATTAGTACGCATTGACTTGTCTAAAGGTCAGTTCCGTTTAGGCGGTTCGATTTTGGCACAGGTGTATAAAGCCATTGGTTCAATCACACCAGATGTAGACAATTTTGATGAGTTCAAAGCTTTCTTTGCGTTGGTACAAGATTGGAATGCACGTGGTCTGATCCAAGCCTATCACGACATTGGTGATGGTGGTTTAGTGGCGACTGTTGCAGAAATGATGTTTGCTTCACGTTTAGGTGTGGCACTTGAAGATCAATCAACTGCAAGCTTGTTTGCTGAAGAAATTGGTGCAGTGCTTCAAATCAGCAAAGCGGATTGGGCTGCATTAGAAGCTGAAGTTGCAGCGTCTTCATTGCGCGATGCAATTGCAGTGGTAGGTACTGTAAACAATACAGATACTTTAACTGTAAATGGTTTGAGCTTAGACCGTGCTGAATTACAGCAAGCATGGACTGAAGTGTCGCATCAAATCCAACGTCTGCGTGACAACGTAGAAACTGCGGATCAAGAATATGCGTTGATCGCTGACAAATCACATGCAGGTTTAATTGCAAAACCAACATTTGATTTGAACGAGCCAATCGAAGCGCCGTACATCAACGAACGCCGTCCAAACATGGTG
Source organism: Acinetobacter sp. YH01024 (assembly GCF_013420195.1). NCBI lineage: Bacteria > Pseudomonadati > Pseudomonadota > Gammaproteobacteria > Moraxellales > Moraxellaceae > Acinetobacter > Acinetobacter sp. YH01024. Next base: position 53,427 of record NZ_VOYQ01000006.1, on the reverse strand, counting down.
ATTCTGCGTGAACAAGGTGTAAACGGTCATGTAGAAATGGCTGCTGCATTTGATAAAGTCGGCTTCAACACTGTGGACGTACACATGAGCGACTTGCTTGCTGGCCGTATCAGTCTTGATGACTTTGAAGGTCTAGTGGCGTGTGGCGGTTTCTCTTACGGTGACGTATTGGGCGCAGGCGGTGGTTGGGCTAAATCTGTATTGTTCAATCCGAAGCTTCGTGACCAATTTGAGAAATTCTTCAACCGTGATGAAACATTCTCTCTAGGTATCTGTAACGGCTGTCAAATGTTGTCTCAGCTTGCACCATTAATTCCGGGTGCAGACGCTTGGCCTCGTTTCCACCGCAATACTTCAGAGATGTTTGAAGCACGTGCTGTCAACGTACGCGTTGAAAAATCAAATTCTGTATTGTTAGAAGGTATGGAAGGTTCGATTCTTCCAATCGCTGTTGCACATGGTGAAGGTCGTGTGGTTGCAAGCGCGGAAAACATTGCAGCATTGAATGCTGGCGATCAAGTGATCTTGCGTTATGTAGATAGCCAAGGCAACCCAACGCAGCATTACCCAATGAACCCGAATGGTTCGCCAGAAGCGATTTCAGGTGTAACGTCTAAAGACGGCCGTGCAACGATTATGATGCCGCACCCTGAACGTAACTTCCGTGCGATTCAGCATTCTTGGAAACCAGAAGATTGGGATCAAGACGGTGCTTGGTTACGTATGTTCCGTAATGCACGTAAATTTATTGGTTAATCTTAGATAGATGAATAATAGAAAAGAGCCGCCTTCGGGTGGCTTTTTTTATGTTTAAAATTTACCAAAAGATATATTAATTATTGTGAATGCTTATTTTTACACATATAATCGCTTTCGATTTTTAACCACCTGCGGGTGGTTTTTTGTTGGTTTTAAATTTTTATTTCTCCCACTGAACTTGGTTTAGATTTTGCTTTTATATTTGTGGAAACATGCTAGTGTGTAATTTATGCACAATAACTATGCAAGATTAAAGACTAGCAAGATAAAAGAAAGATGGATAAGTAAACGAGTTCAGTATCAACACTCATGATGAGGTGATGACATGATTAAAATAGTAGAATATTCGGCAGTGGATAAGTCTGCGCTGCGTAAAAAGGGTTGGAAGCTTTTTGGTGCAGTGGTGTGTTTGCAGTTGGTGTTTTTATTTTTGGGTTATGCGTTGCAGATGTAATATTTGAACAATTGAAACCGCCGTGAGGCGGTTTTTATAAGCCTTCCGCGTTAGATGGTAACAAAGCACTATATTTTTCTTTCAATTGCTTTTTAAACTTCTTATCCCAAATAATAAAATCAATACCACCATCATAAGGTGCAACAATAATTTTTTTTTCAAATGAAACGAGAAATGCATGAATTTCTTCATTTGCAATTTTTAATAATAAATCATCATGTTTTTTAGGCTCCCATATTATTTGAGTGTATAAGGGTATAAAACAGACATCATTTTCATCACCATCATCAAAGTATTCAGGATCTATCTGATGTAGATTCATAGAAGGTGATTCTATTAAATTGTAGGAAATGATTTTTCTTCTATCATACTCAGGGTGGAAATAATTTGGCTCTGGCTGAGAATAATGTGGCGTAACATAATTACCTGTCACAAGGTAAACCGAGGTATCTAAGCCTAAACAATCTGTGATGATCTGATTTTGACGATCTAATAAAAGTAGCACTTCTTCTGTTGTGTCTGCATATTGTTTAGACTCGGGCAAGCTATGCATACGAAACCAATATTCCGAAAAATAAAATTTTAATACGTAAGGAATAGGTACTTTATTTGGAAAGTGATCATTCCATTGTTGTTCAAAGGTTTTAGTCATTGTTAATCTTTATATATTCTTAATGGGTTTAATATAACTTAGCATTAGGTAAATTTTCATATATCAAATGCAATGCTCAAGCTTATCTACTTCATACCTGAATAGCATCTTGAATCTACCAAACTTGCCGTATTTGAAGCAGGTGTCAGAGGTAGGCAATTTTGAGCACTGTACGTGGTAAATTTAGAGACAATACCAACTCAACATTTAGTCCGACAGAGTCTAACGGGCGACATCCATGTCGCAGGTTCCGTGATCAAATATTAAAATTTGATTTGATGATTGACTGTTAATGATTCTATTTAAATCATTAACTGAATCTGCTTTAAGACAGCCTTCAACGTATTTTCATAATCAAAAGCAGCATTAGTACTGTCTTGGTATCGCCAAGCGACATAACCATCTGGACGGACTAATACTGCACCTGATTCATGGATTTCAGATTTAGCATTCCACGTACCGTACACATCACGGTATTCACGGGAACCAATTTGAATCACATCTAAATAAGGTAGATTCAACGATTCAGCAGCAGATTTCCAACCTTTGCCTGAAAGACCTGTCAGTAGGGTGAAACGACCATGCCCTGTAATATCTAAGGTTGATTGCTTATCACCTTTAGCATCAATAATCCAAGTATGTGGAACTTTTGCCCCCGGACGTGTGGTCGCTTGTAAGTACAGTTGTTGATCTTTGGCAAAGATCTCAGGCTCAGATTCAGCAATCATGGCATTGGATGTATAGCGCTGATTCAACTCTACACCTTGGGCATTAAATTCAAAGTTTTTAATTTCTAAGGCTTGATATAGCTTTTGGCGAATTTCTGCAGCTTGTTCATCTTCCGCAAAAATACGTTGCATCATTTGAGCTTGAGTTGTGATGCCTTGGTCAAAACCAAATACCTCTTTGAGATGCTTATAGTCAAAGCGAGATTGATTGGCACGCGCCACGATTTGCTTGCCGACAGGCGCACGCTCTAATGTATAAGAATCAAGTAGAGCAGGAGTAGCCCAACCTTTGATGGCATACGCTAATTTCCAACCGAGGTTAAAGGCATCTTGCATACAGGTATTTGAACCTAAGCCACTTGATGGTGGATGACGATGCACCGCATCACCGCCGCAGAATACACGACCTTTTGAATATTCGGTTGCCCATGTTTGGTTCACATACCAATAAGACAATTTTTGAATTTCGAGATTTTCTACTTCAGCACCGACAAAGGCATTTAAACGCGCACGAACTTGCTCTTCGGTGACTTGTGGTTCGCCTTTGGAAATATCAAAGCCCCAACCCATAATCCATTCATTCCAAGGTGTAATGGCACGGAGTAAGCCCATGCCCAGATCACCAAAGCTCGCTTCAGGGTTAACAATCCATTGCAAAATAGCAGGGCGGTTTTTCACATATTGAGAGAGATCTGCTTTAAAAGTCACATACACCGTTCCTGCACGAGCCATGATCCCTTCGAGGGGTAAATCAAGCTCTTCAAGCACTTTAGAGCGAGCACCATCCATACCAATTAAATATTTGGCACGTAAGCTAAATTCAGTTTGGGTAATGCGATTAAGGAATGTTGCTGTTACGCCATGTTCATCTTGTATATGCGATAAATATTCAGTATTAAAATTATAAATCGCACCACGCTCGGCTGCATTTTTTACCAACAAAGCTTCCATTTTCGGTTGAATAAGATCGACTAATGGACAGGGGCTACCTTTAATATAATCGCCATGACGTTCATCGCCCGTGCCCCAAGCACTCATACGGGCAATTTCTTCACCGACAAGACTTGTGGTAATGAGGCTTTCACCCATCTGCTCCCAAGGAGTTGCAATTTCTTTGACCTGTTCTTCGATACCTAAGTCACGCAACACTTCCATCGCACGTTGGTTGGTAATATGGGCACGCGGACTATTAGCTAACCAATTAAATTGGGTAAAAAGCTGAACCTGTATGCCGTAATTTGCCAAGGCCAAACCTAAAGTAGAACCTGCAGGCCCTGTGCCAATAATCAGAACATCGGTATCGAATTGCTGTGTCATAAAAACTCCATGTGTATGTGAAGCGAAAACTTGGAATAGTCCGCAGTCTAGGCAAATGATTTTCCGAGTAGAATGGATATTCATATAAACTATAGATCTATTGGTATTTTGACTGCATGACACGGGTGATGTAGTGAGTGTGTGGAGTGAAGCGAATGGAATTACGACATTTACGTTATTTTGTGACGGTGGCGAAAGAACAGAGTTTCACTAAGGCAGCGGAAAAACTATTTACAGCACAACCATCGCTCAGTCAGCAAATTAAAGACTTAGAGCAGGAAGTTGGGGTGCAATTATTTGAACGTTCTGCTCGCAAAGTCTTACTGACCGATGAAGGGCAGGCTTTTCTGAAATATGCAGAGCAAGCACTAGAAAATGCCAAACAAGCTGTAGCCGCAGCTCGCCACGTGGCGCAAGCCAAAAATAATCAAATACATATTGGCTTTTTAAATGTCGCAGAATTGAAAATTATGCCGAGTATTTTGGCGCAATTAAAACAACATATCCCTGATTTAAAAATTCATTTACATAGCTTGACGTGTACAGACCAAATCCAAAAACTCAAAAATACCGAATTGGATATTAGCTTTACTCGTTATCACTTAAGTCATGACGACTTTACCAATATTCAGGTTTTAAGTGAGCAGATCTATCTAGTCGGTGCAGCGCATCTGCATCCATCAGATCGCATCTTAAAACTTCAAGAGTTAAAAAATCACACCATTATTATGTGTGAACAAAATGCTTCTCCTGTTTTTTACGATACCTTAAATGCCTTGATTCCTTTTGATCAGCATCAACATGATCATATGCTGTGGGTAACAAATGTCATGCAGCATTTAAATTTGATTAATATGGGCATGGGCCTGAATTTTGTGCCCGAATATTTACTCAAATTTTTAAATGATTCGGTCAAAGTCATTCAAACAGATGTGGAATTACCGAAACTAGGTTTATATGCAACCTATCCGAATGCATCGAATAATGTTGCATTGAAAATGATTTACAGTGCTTTAAATAATGTAGCTGCTCAATAGCGTCTGGAATAGCCAATGTTAAAACTGATTTATTATGTACCTGAGTCTCACCTAGAGTCGACTAAACTGGCTGTTTTTGAAGCAGGAGCAGGAGGTATAGGAAACTATGAACACTGTGCTTGGCAAGTAATTGGAACAGGGCAGTTTAAACCTGTAAAAGGTGCAAATCCATTTATTGGTGAGTTGGATCAGCTGGAGTCTATCCCTGAATGGCGAGTGGAAACGATTGTGCCTGAAGAGAAGGCGAGTAAGGTCGCAAGGGCTTTAAAAGCAAGTCATCCTTATGAAGAGCCGGCATTTGAGTTTATTCAAATGGTGGATGTAAGTTTTTAATTCATAATGAAAGTTCCCTCTCCTTTTAAAGGAGAGGGTTAGGGAGAGGATTGATTTGATTATGCCCCTCATCCTCTTACGAAGAATGCTCCTCTTCCCGAAGGGAGACGGGACTTACCTATTATTTATATTATGCAGTCAATTGCGGTTGTTACTATTCTTTTGAAAGCAAATTATATCTTCTGAATAAACAGCTCACGGTCAAAACGATACTGCGGGAAGAACACACCATCTTTAGCACGTTCACCTGCACCAATCACCATCACTGGGTATTGCTGAGCATTTAATCCTAAAATCTTCTTCACCAAAGGTTCATCAAAACCTTCCATCATACAACTGTCAAAACCATAGGCACGTAATGCTAAAACTAAGTTTTCACAAGCTAATGCTGTGGTTTTGCTCGCCCAAAGTTTCGCATCGGCTTCATTAAATGCCGTCACAGGCAATTGTTTATCCAATGTACGTGCAACTTTGAAAGCTACTTTCTTAAAGTTACCTAGTGCGTTGAAGTAACCTGTTTTATAGTTATAAGGAATAAACTTGTAATACTTTTGCACAGCTGCAGGTGCTTCAGGAAATGGAAATTCGGAAATATTACGTTTAGCCATTTCATCTACACGGTCAGTACGCGCGACACAAACAATCAATTCAGCAGCAGTTTTTGCAGCTAGTTGCCCTAAGCAAGCTTTCACTAATTGTTTTTTCTTTGCTGGGTTTTGAACGACGTAGAATGTCCACGGTTGTAAATTCGATGAATTCGGTGCAAGCAAGGCAAGGTCTAAGCATTCATCTAAAACGTCGTTTGGAATCGCTTTGTCGGTAAACTTACGTACAGAACGACGGCTTTGTACAACTTTTTTAAAATTCTCGATATCGATGCCTTCAGGTGCAGGCTCGTAGTAGCGTTTCTTTTCAGGTTTATTGTCAGTTTGTGATGCTGCAGTCATGTGGAAACATCCAGTTTTTTAATTTAGAAAATAGATTGGGGCTGAGATGAAAAAAACCACCCAAATATGAGTGGTTTTTTAGTTCCATTATAAATTAATTGAACTGAGAGAAGTCAGGTTTACGTTTTTGCATAAAGGCTGCAACAGCTTCCATCATTTCTGGAGAGCCTACACGATCCATGAAAATTTTAGCTTCATGGTCAATCCATGCCACGATTTCATCTACATTATGTTTCATCAATGCTTTTGATTGAACCAAAGAAGCTAGTGGTAGAGCAGATAACTGTGCTGCTTTTTTCGCAGCCGTCGCATAAGCATCTTCTTCAATGCTATTGACCAAATTTGCTGAAAGCGCTGTCGCACTATCAAACTTCTGAGCAGTTAACAGTAATTCCGCCGCTTTATGGTAGCCGGCTTGTTGAACCAATAGCTTGCTCGATGCACCTTCAGGCGATAGACCAAGGCTCACAAATGGAATTTGGAATAGGGCAGTATTGTCGCTGTAAACTAGATCGCAATGAAGCAGAATCGTAACACCAATCCCAATGGCAACACCGCGAACCGCAGCAATCAGCGGCTTAGAAAATTGAGCAGCAGATTTTAATAAAATGAACGGTGCGCCTTCAGAAGCTGGAGCTTGTCCTTTTTGAGCAGCAGATTTCATAAAATCTTGCATGTCATTGCCCGCACTGAAGTCCGCATCTTGACCACGGAGTACAACTACACGTACTGAAGTATCTTGATCAGCTTCATCTAATGCTTTTGCAATCCACAGATATAATTCTGTATACAGCGCGTTCTTCGCCTGAGGTCGGTTAATGGCTAAGGTCAGTACGCCATTGTCCAAATTCGCATTCAAATGTTCATGGGGTTGTTGAATACAGCTCAGTGTCATCGTACTATCCTTGCGTAAAAGTTTCGTTTTGATTTTATGCTCGACATTATGTCGCATATTTCAGCCTGTGGCACAACTGCTCAGTTCATAAAAAGTTTGATTTGATATGAAATATACATTTGATTATTTGGTTTTCATTGGGCGTTTTCAGCCGTTCCATTTAGCGCATTTGCAAACCATTAAAATAGCCTTGCAACAGAGTCGATATATGCTTTTGGCGCTTGGTTCGGCGCAAAATGAACGTAATATCAAAAATCCATTTTTAGCGTCAGAACGTGAGCAGATGATCCTGTCGAATTTTTCAGAGCAAGATCAGAAGCGAATCAAGTTTGTACATGTGATTGATGTATATAACGATGAAAAATGGCAAAAGTTAGTCAAATCTTTAGTAAGTGACGTGGTTGAAACGAATGCAAAAGTCGGTTTGATTGGACATTTTAAAGATGATTCTTCTTATTATTTAAAATTCTTCCCCGAGTGGGAAATGGTTGAGCTGGATAGTCTAGAAGGGGCGATTTCTGCGACACCAGTACGTGAAGCGTATTTTCGTGGTGAAATTGAACGAGATGCCTTTCCTCAAGGTACCATTGATTTTTTGCAAAAATTTCAACAGACAGACATTTATAAACAACTTCAACACAAATTTATGACTCAGGATAAAACAAATCTGCTATAAAAAAAACGCTAAAATTTCTAGCACCACAATGGAGTAAAAAAATAAACATTGTAGTGCTTTTTGGCTGTGTTTTATTCAGGAGAAAAACATGAGTTTGCGTCAGGGAACGTTTGCAAAATATATGGGAGCCTTCGCTTTATGTTGCGTATTGCCCGTACATGCTGCTGAATGGACGCTAACGCCTAATAGTCAGGTCACTTTTGGTATTAAATCTGTGGGGCTGTCTATTGTAGAAGGCCGCTTTAATAAGGTTCAATCGAACCTAAAATTTGATCCTGAAATTCCGCATAAAGGTTCAGCGCATTTAGTGTTAGATGTGGATAGCATCAGTTTTAGTAACCCAAGCTTGAAAGGATTAATCTTGGGCAGTGAATATTTTGATGCTGCTGAATTTAAGCAAGTGAAGTTTGTCAGTAAACAAATCGAACCCGTGGCTTATGCCAAGTATATGATTCGAGGGGATCTCACCATTCGTGGCATCACTAAGCCTGTGATCTTCGATACCACACTCACCCCAAGCCCACAAAATCCAAAAGTGTTGGATGTTCAATCTTTAGCAACCATTAAACGTAGTGATTTTGGTATGCGTAAAGCACTCGGTGGAGTAGGTGAGCAAGTATTAATACAACTCAAAGGCCAATGGCGGCTTGAATAACCGTAGTCTTATAGGGTTTAACACATATGATCTTTGGCGTGTTGTAGCACAACAGCAGTTATTTTCTGTAATTGAATTGATTGTTGGTTCCAATGATGCCAATACAAGGCTAAATCAATACTGAGTTCTGTTGAAAGCTCTATCAATTTTCCCGCTGCTAATAAGTCTTTGCTTTGATAGTCGGGTAACCATCCATAGCCCAAGCCCATCGTAATGGCATCAAAAAATGCCGTTGAAGAGGGAATGAAATGATGCGGATATTGTGAAGGATTGAGTCCGAAATTTTTCTGAATCGATTGCGTATGCAGGTCATCTTTCTCATTAAAAATCAGTGCAGGCGCAGCCTTTAACGCATTTCGCGTCACACCTTGACCGAACCATCTTTGGATAAAATCAGGGGTTGCTACAAAGCGATAATGCATTTCACCCAGATATTCTGCAACGCAGCCTTTCATGGCTTCTGATTCTGTTGTAACACAGGCATTGACTAGTCCTGCTTCTAATAAATGATGTGTTTGTGACTGATCATCGACCTGAAAATGAAACACGATTTTTTCTTCAATTAAGAGATCTTTGAGTAGCGGAAGCAGCCATGTCGCAAGTGAGTCAGCATTGGTTGCAATATTGACTTGATAAAACGCATTCGCCGTTTGTCCTGTTAGATTTTGCAGAAAATTATGTTCTAGTAATTTGCTGTGTTGTAAATAATGCAATAAAGATTGGCCTGCGAGTGTTGGGCGGCAGGGCCGTTCACGCACAATGAGCACATGACCTAATTTCTTTTCTAAGGTTTGTAGCCTGAGCGTGACCGCAGATGCCGTAATATTTAAACGCAGTGCCGCTTGTTCAAAGCTTCCTGTTTCTGCAACCGCAAGAAATGCTTCACTATGTTTGCTTTGTAACATGAGTCACCTACGAGTATTAGAAATTACATAAACTAAGAAAAACTTAGTTATATTGATATTTATTTATAAATACTTATTTTTAGCAATAAGCTTAGATAATAGCAAGATTCATTTAAAGCTTTGAAAGTGTAGTTAAAAATGTTGCACAGTTATATGCAAGGGCTCGCAATTGGATTTAGCCTAATTATCGCGATTGGTGCGCAAAATGCGTTTATTCTCAAGCAAGGGTTAAAAAAGCAGTATGTCTTTTGGCTCTGCGCTATTTGTGCTGCTTCTGATTCGATACTCATCTTATTGGGGGTGCTCGGATTCTCCCAATTGGTTGAAAGTCATCCGGAAATTGTGAGTGTTGCGAAATATTTGGGCGCAACGTTTTTAGCAGTTTATGGGGCACAGCATTTTCTGCAAGCCTTTAAAACTTCGAGCAGTTTAGCGCCCAGTGAGAAGAATGAAACCAAACTATTGAAGTTGGTGCTGATTTGCTTGGCTTTAACGTGGTTAAATCCACATGTATATCTCGATACGGTTGTGCTGATTGGGTCTATTTCAACGAAGTTTGAGTCGACTGCTGTATATTTTGCGGTTGGGGCAATTACAGCTTCATGGGTATTTTTCTTTGTCCTCGGATTTGGTGCGCGCTATTTATTACCGCTCTTCCAAAGTGCAAAGGCATGGAAAATTTTAGACTTTATTATTGGCGTTGTGATGTGGGGAATTGCAATTTCATTATTGCTCTAGTTAGAAGCTCTTATTAAGTTTGAGCCCATTCCTATAGGAGCAGGCTCAAATCATTACTTTTATGCTGCTTGTAGTGCTTTTAAATCTTCTAAGACTTGTTCTGCATGGCCTGCAGCTTTGACCTTGCGATATTCTTTTACCAGCTTGCCATGATGGAAAATAAAGGTTGAACGTTCGATGCCCATAACCTTTTTGCCATACATATTTTTTTCTTTAATCACGTCAAAATGCTGACATAGCACTTCTTCTTTATCACTGATTAAATCAATGCTTAGATTTTGCTTTTCAGTGAAGTTTTGATGGGCTTTAACCGAGTCACGAGAAATGCCGTAGATTGGTGTATTAAGCGCATCAAACTGATCTTTTAAGCATGAAAACCCTATAGCTTGCGTTGTGCATCCCGGTGTTGAATCTTTAGGGTAGAAGTAAACAATCAGCCAGTCATTGTTAAGTTCCGCAAGGTTAACTTCACCTGAGGTAGTTGGAAAGGTTTGATTTGGTAAGCTAATTTCAGTCATGAAGATTTCCTTTTTCATGTCTTATCCCGAAGCGGGCTTAAACAAAGTATGTGAAATATGACCATCATACAGAATTTACTTTGAACTTAAAGCAATAAAAAAGCCTGCATTTGCAGGCTTTTTTAAAACGAAAATTATTTTTTCGCTTGAGCAGATTTCATTGCTTCTTCAGTTAAATTTTTTAATTTACCTGTTAACTGAGGACCGAAACATGCTTGAAGGTCTTTATTTTGTTTTTGAACAAAAGCGAGTGTTGCAGGGCTTTTCTTCTGGTTGATTGTGCTTTGGATTTCCCATTTTTGAGCATTGGTTAAACGACCATCTGCTTCAACAGCACAAGTACAGTATTTGCTAACTTCAGCGGCAGTTAGTTTTTTACCTTTGCCAGTTTCTTCTTTACAAACATTAATTAACGAAGATTTTACGTTAGTGCTCTTATATGCTTGTTGAAGCTTGTCGTTGTCAGCGTGTGCAACTGAAGCAAACAATGCAGCTGCAGAGAAAGCAGCAGAAAGAATAATGTTTGATTTTAAATTTTTCATAAACCCTACCTTGTTATTTCGGTATGTAACGTGTCGGATCTTCAACACCTGCGTCAACGAAACCTTGTTTACGAAGACGGCAGCTATCGCATTTACCGCAAGCACGACCTTGGTCATCTGCTTGATAGCAAGACACCGTTTGACTGTAGTCTACGCCATGTTCTATACCTAAGCGAATGATATTTGCTTTGGATAAATGTAACAGAGGTGTTTCAAATTTAAGTGGTTTTCCTTCAACGCCAACTTTAGTTGCAAGGCGAGCCATGTTGGCAAAGGCTTCGATAAACTCTGGACGGCAGTCTGGATAGCCTGAGTAATCAACCGCATTAATACCAATGACAATTGCTTCTGCACCAAAAACTTCCGCCGCAGCTAAAGCATATGACAAGAAAATCGTGTTACGCGCTGGTACATAAGTTACAGGAATACCGGCTTGTTCATGATCAGGAACTTCAATGCTATGGTCCGTTAACGCAGAGCCACCTAAGTTACCTAAATCGATATTAATGACACGATGTTCTACACCAGCCTGCTTGGTTAACTCACGAGCAGCATCTAGTTCTGTCGTAGAACGTTGACCATACATAAAACTTAAGGCAATACATTCATAACGTGCTTGAGCCCAAGCTAAACAAGTGGTTGAGTCTAAGCCGCCAGACAATAAAACTATGGCACGAGGGCGCATATGCATTACTCCAAATAATTCTTTAAAACTTAACGACCAGTTTCATCGTTCCAAAGCAATTTATGTAATTGCAATTGGAAGCGAACAGGGAGATGGTCTTCTAAAATCCATTGTGCTAAATCACGTGCAAGCTGAGGCAAACTAACAGCACCTTTTTCAACGGCAAAGGCCGGAGAGAACCAAATGGTGCTGACTTTTTCGTTTAGCTTATAGCGCTCAACTTGCTGTTTTGACCATTCATAGTCTTCACGATTACAAATCACAAATTTGATTTGATCATGTGGCGTTAAATGGTCGAAGTTGCTAAGCAAGTTTCGTGCAACTTCACCCGATGTCGGGGTTTTTAAATCCATAACTTTTGAAACACGCGGGTCAACTTTAGACACATCTAAAGCACCACTGGTTTCTAAAGAGACTTCGCAGCCTAAATCGGCCAGACGAGTCATGAGGGGAAGGGCGTTCGGTTGAGCAAGTGGCTCACCACCCGTCACGCAAATATAAGGAGTTTTAAAATCTAAAGTGGTTTGAATAATTTCTTCTAATGATTGGCGTTCACCGCCTTCAAACGAATAGGTTGTATCACAATAAGTGCAACGTAACGGACAGCCCGTCAAGCGAATAAAGACCGTAGGCAAACCTGCGGTATTGGCTTCACCTTGCAATGAATAAAAAATCTCCGTAATACGTAAACCCGCAGACGGATCAGAAACAGGAATAGCGGAAGATCGAAGGGTACTCATAACAAAATTAACCAGATATAAAAAAACAAAAAATCTCTACGATCATTGCTAACCGTAGAGACGAGGAGCGATAGAGGCTCCACGGAACATGAATGCTCCGCTGAAATAAAGACTTAGTCTTCGCGTAATAATTCGTTCAAGCTTGTTTTCGCACGAGTTTTCGCGTCAACTTTTTTCACGATTACTGCAGCGTAGAGGCTGTATTTACCGCATTTAGACGGCAAGCTACCAGAAACCACAACAGAGCCAGCAGGAACACGACCGTAATGGATTTCGCCAGTTTCACGGTCATAAATCTTAGTCGATTGACCAATGAATACGCCCATTGAAATCACAGAACCTTCTTCTACGATCACACCTTCAACGATCTCAGAACGCGCGCCGATAAAGCAATTGTCTTCAATAATTGTTGGATTCGCTTGAAGTGGTTCAAGAACACCACCAATACCAACGCCACCAGATAAGTGAACATTTTTACCAATTTGAGCACATGAACCAACGGTTGCCCATGTATCAACCATAGTACCTTCGTCAACATATGCACCAATATTGACATATGAAGGCATCAATACAACATTTTTTGCTTGGAAAGAACCTTTACGTGCTACAGCAGGTGGTACTACACGTACACCTGCAGCTTTAAATTGTTCTTCAGTCCAGTCAGAGAACTTAGTATCAACTTTGTCATAGAAGCGTAAGTCACAAGCTTCCATTGGTTTGTTGTCGTTCAATTTGAATGAAAGCAAAACGGCTTTTTTCACCCATTGATGAACAATCCATTCACCATCAATTTTTTCAGCAACACGTAATGTACCGTTATCTAGGCCAGCGATCACTTCTTCTACTGCTGCACGTACTTCAGCAGGACAGTCAGCTGCAGTGAAATTAGCACGGTCTTCAAACGCTTGTTCAATGATTGTTGAAAGCTGAGACATGTTCTTCCATCCAGAAAAAAATTTTCCAAGATTTTACACTAAATCGAGTTAAAAATAGATGGTAAATCGGCCTAGGATCGGAATTAATTATTAAGCAAGCACTAAAACCAAGAAATTAAGAGTGATGAATTTAGCATTTTCATAAGGTTTGTATAAAAAATACGCAAAATATACAGAATTGTTCCTTAACATCATTATTATATTTAAAAAATGAAACAAAAACTCTTTATTAATCAATATTAAAATCTAAATGTATCAAAAGTTAACAAAAAATCAGTAAATTTGCATAAATGTTGAGCTGTGTTTCCTTTTAACATGTGCCATATAACAAGTCTGTAAAATCTGAATAACAGTTTATTTTGAGGAGAAACACATGAAATCATTACGTTTATTAACAGTAGCTGCTCTACTTACTGCTGCAGGTACTGCAATGGCAGATACCTCTGTAGTTCATGATGGTTATGCATTTGATCAAAACCAACTTATCCCAACTGGCGCTCGTCTAGAAGTGGGTACGACTGGTTATGGTGGTGCGTTACTTTGGACTGCGAACCCATACGTCGGCCTTGCATTAGGTTATAACGGTGGTGATATTTCATGGTCTGATGATTTGTCAATCAATGGCACTAAATATGACATGGATATGGATAACAGCGTTGGCTACTTAAATGCAGAAATTCGTCCATGGGGCGCAAGTACGAGTCCTTGGGCACAAGGCTTATATGTTGCTGCAGGTGTAGGTTATATCGATAATGAATACGGTCTAAATAAACATAATAAAAATGCCGAAGGTACGATTAAAGTTGATGGTACGAGCTACACTGGCATTGGTGGTGTGAAAGGTAACTTATCTTATGATAATGACATTGCGCCTTATGTAGGTTTAGGTTTTGCACCAAAATTAAATAAAAACTTTGGTGTATTTGGTGAAGTAGGTGCTTATTACACTGGCAACCCTACTGTGAAACTTCAAGAGTACGGTAATCTTCAAAACTCTGTAACAGGCTCACCTTCAATCAGCGAATCTGTAGATAATGAGGCACGTAAAATTGCAAACGATGACAAATATGAATGGATGCCAGTAGCTAAAGTAGGTGTGAGCTACCATTGGTAAGTTCTTACTGAAATAAAAAAAACGAGCTTCGGCTCGTTTTTTTTTGTTTTTAGAAAGCGTTTAAAATCTGTGACCAAATTTCAGACCATAGATCATGGCATCATTGTCTGAGACACTTGCAAGACCTGAAATATGAGATTTTTCAGTATTCGATGGTTTTGAGAGTTTCATATAATACAGGCCAGTCGCTAGAAAATTGTTCGGGTTAAATTTATGCATCATACCTAAACCTAAACCTCGATAGCCATCACTTGGGTTTAAGGTAGACACCGCATTTCCTGTCCCGTTGTCCCAAATAAATTCTGCAGCAGCGAGCCAACTCGGATTAAATTGATGTGCAATCCCCAATTTTCCTGACCATTGATCTTTTTGATATTCCACCAATTGGATATCAGCTAAATCACGGTATTGCGGATCGAGTACTGCATATTGAAGGACGGCATTAAACTGCGGTGGTTGAATGCTAAAATCTTTCCAATTAATCCAACGAATTGTGCCATATACAACATTATGTGAGCTAACAGCTGTTTGAAATTCAAAATTGACGCTTTGTGGCGTTTGAATGGATGTATGGATGTCAGGGACTAACTGAAAAGGACCATTTGAATACAAAGTCGATTCAGATGTTTTATTGTCATGTTTGATTTTTGAACGATAGGTTAGGCTGGTTTTAAGTGCGTATTCAGGAATTTGATAACTGAAACCGAGCAGCCAGCCGATCGCTTCATCTTGTTTTAAATAAACATGATAGCCATTGAGAGCAGCATATTGTTGCCCAGAAATTTTTAAATCACCTTTAAATGTTTGTAGGCTTAAACCGCTATAAATATTCCAATTATTATTGGGTTGATAGCCTACCAGTCCAGTTAGGTTATGCGTTCTAAAGTTAATATCGGCACTTTCAATATCGATATTTGAGCTATCTGGTAAGCGAGGACTATATTGATAATTGATATCAGTATGAAAAGGTTGCTCATAAATTACTCCCGCAGAAATATTTTCATGTGGTTGAATTTTAAGTGCAAATTTCCCAGAAAATTGTTGATGGGCGAGATTCCCTGTAGAAAAATCAGTGATGCCCAACTCACTGATTAAACCTTGGTTTTGAACTTTGCCGTCCACTTGAGCATCGACGTAAGCGAAACTGACTTCAGTATAATTTCCGGGTTCAAGAAAGGCCGAGATCGATTGATCTGAGTTTTCTATCCCTGCTGCATACATGATTTGTATGGGACAGACGATACCGACTGCCACTGCGACGAATTGATTTTTCATAAATATGGGTCGGAAGTAATAAGGTTTTAATTTTTATTGTGTTGGACGTATTTTAAGCAGAAATTAAAAATAAAGCCAAGAAAACTTAGATAAAATATGTGTTTACCAAAAAAAGAGGACAGTAGGTGTCCTCTTTAATTCGTCAATTGGCCTATCATTCTTCTGGGTAAGCGACTTTTTTCAACGCTTTGATGTCAGCATCTGGTGAACATAAAGAAATAAACTCATAGCCATAACCGCGTAGTAAATGTCCTTTGCGAACAGCAATCCAAGTGGTATTAACACCAAAAATATCGGTAGGAATTTGTTTTAAACGGTAATCACGTTCTGGGTCATATGCTACATCGTTGACAATACCCACTCCCATATTAAGTTCAACATAGGTTTTAATAACGTCTGCATCAAGTGCGGACATCACGATATCAACATCAAAGCCTGAATCTTCAAAGGCTTTATCAATTTTTGAACGACCTGTAAAACCACCGTGATAGGTAATAATTGGATAGTTCGACAAATCTTCAATAGTGATATTTGATTTTTGGGTCAGTGGATGCTCTTTAGGCGTGATGATGCTGTGTTGCCAGTTGTAGTAAGGTACGCTTGCCAGGTTATCTTCATTGGTTAATGATTCGGTTGCGATCCCGATATCCGCTTCACCTTGAAGGAGCATTTCTGTAATTTCAACAGGGCTTGCTTGTTGCAAAATTAGATGAACTTTTGGAAATTCTTTTTTAAATTGGTTCACAATCGGCGGCAAGACATAACGTGCTTGCGTATGTGTGGTCGCAATCGTCAATGTCCCTTCATCTACTTTGTTAAAGTCATCTGCCAGACGTTTAATATTGTCAGCATCCACGAGCATGCGTTCAACGATACCCAATAATGACTGGCCTGGTTCGGTTAAACCGAGTAGACGTTTACCTTTACGAATAAACAGCTGTACACCAAGTTCATCTTCTAAATCTTTGATGTGTTTACTCACGCCAGACTGCGAGGTGTAAAGTGCAGCAGATGCTTCTGTTAAATTAAAATTCTGACGTACGGTTTCTCGAATAATTCTTAATTGTTGGAAATTCATAATTTTATTTTACCTTAAAAGCAAGTGGGGCTTGTGAAGGCCCCAACTTATTGTTTTATGCAACTTGGTTTTCAAATAAATGCAAGTTAGTTGCACTTAACCATACCGTTTGATTTGGGCGGAATTGATGCGCTTTCGCTTCATCTGCCGTTAATGAAATTTCAATAAGATTACCTTGACGGTCATGCAGTTCAGCAATGACTTTACCTGCAATCCAAAGCTCACGTACAAAAGTCGCTTGGATGGCATTTTCTTGCGGCTGTGCATGAATACGCAGTTCATCCGGACGAGCAAAGGCAATGACATTGCCTTGCGGTGCATTGGCATTTTGTGGCAACAAAATTCGGTCTTCACCAATTTGAATAAGGCCATTGCTATTTTGACCTTCAAAACGGTTGGCTTGACCTAAAAAGTCAAATACAAACGGTGTTGCAGGTTTTTCATAAACTTCACGTGGCGAGCCAATCTGTTCTACGTTGCCTTTGTTCATCACAATGATTTGATCGGCCACTTCAAGCGCTTCTTCTTGGTCATGGGTCACGAAAATAGAGGTGATGTGGAGTTCGTCATGTAAGGTACGTAACCAGCGGCGTAATTCTTTACGAACTTTGGCATCCAATGCACCAAAAGGTTCATCCAGTAATAACACACGCGGTTCAACCGCTAAAGCACGCGCTAAGGCAATACGTTGACGTTGACCACCTGAAAGCTGAGCTGGGTAACGGTCAGCCAAGAAACCAAGCTGAACAAGATCAAGCAAACGAGTAACCCGTTTTTTGATTTCCGCTTCAGATGGGCGTGTTGCACGTGGGCGTACACGTAAACCAAAAGCAATGTTGTCAAATACGGTCATGTGGCGGAACAGTGCATAATGCTGGAATACAAAACCAACTTCACGTTCACGGACGTGAACTTTAGTGGCATCTTCACCTTCTAGAATGACTTGACCGCCATCAGCAGACTCAAGTCCTGCAATGATACGGAGCAGGGTGGTTTTACCACAGCCTGATGGGCCAAGCAACGCAACGAGCTGGCCATCAGGGAAATCTAAAGAGATATTTTTAAGTGCATGGAATGCACCAAAGTGTTTTTCAATATTTTTTACTTGAATACTCATGAGGTCATTCCTTAAGAAACTTGTGAATCTTCTTTACGCTTGTCTTGTCGTTCCTGACGTAGTTCAACCCATGTTTTTAAAATCAGGGTGACAATCGCCAAGAGTGCTAATAGTGAAGACACAGCAAAAGCAGCACTAAAGGTATATTCGTTATAAAGGATTTCTACGTGTAGCGGTAAGGTGTTGGTTTCGCCGCGAATGTGACCTGAAACCACAGAAACAGCACCAAACTCACCCATTGCACGTGCATTACAGAGAATCACGCCGTAGATTAAGCCCCATTTGATATTTGGAAGTGTCACTTTCCAGAATGTCTGCCAGCCTGAAGCACCCAATACGATTGCTGCTTCTTCTTCCTCTGTTCCTTGAGCTTCCATTAATGGAATCAACTCACGTGCCACAAAAGGAACGGTAATAAACACAGTAGCAAGGACGATGGCTGGAACGGCATATAAAATTTTGATGTCGTTATCCATTAGCCAGCCGCCTAACCAACCTTGAGTACCAAAAATCAATACCAACATTAAGCCAGCAATAACTGGAGAGACTGAAAATGGCATATCAATAATCGTGGTTAAAATAGATTTACCACGGAAATTAAACTTGGCAACACACCATGCCGCAGCTACACCAAACACTACGTTTAGCGGTACGGCAATCACAGCGGTCAGTAAGGTCAGTTTCACTGCTGATAATGTGTCTGGATGAACCAGTGCTTGGAAGTAAACGCCAACACCTTGTTTAAAGGCCTCAACGAAAACCAAAACCAAGGGCAGAATCAGGCAGCTTAAGAAGAAAATTAAAGCAATGATGATCAGGGTATAACGAACCCATGTCGGTTCACGCGTTGCATCACGCGACTGTAATTTTTCCGCAAGTGCATTACTGTTCGTATTCATCGTGCAGTTCTCCCTGTACGGCGACTCGCCCATGCTTGAACCAAGTTAATTAAGAATAAAATGGCAAAAGAAATCACCAGCATCACGACTGCAATCGTGGTCGCACCTGCATAATCATATTCTTCAAGGCGAGAGATAATCATCAATGGGGCAATTTCAGTCTTGAAGGGTTGGTTACCTGCGATAAAAATCACCGATCCATATTCACCCACACCACGAGCAAAGGCCAAAGCAAAACCTGTTAACAGCGCAGGAAATAGAATAGGTAAGATCACTTTGGTCACGATCTGAAAGCGGTTTGCGCCCAGTGCCGAAGCTGCTTCTTCAAGTTCAGTTTCTAGATCACTCAGTACAGGCTGTACAGTGCGAACCACAAAAGGAATACCAATAAAGATGAGGGCCAAGGTAATACCGATCGGGGTATATGCGACTTTAATGCCAATGGGTTCAAGGTACTGACCGATCCAACCAGTCGGTGCATATAACGAAGTTAATGCAATACCCGCAACGGCAGTTGGCAATGCAAAAGGTAAATCAACCAAAGCATCGATAATACGTTTACCCGGGAAGGTATAACGAACCAAACACCATGCTAAGAGCAAACCAAAAACCACATTGACTAACGCAGCAATAATGGCGGCACTAAAACTCAGTTGTAACGATTTTAAAATACGTTCTGAGCTTAAAATTTCCCATAGTCCATCCCAACCGATACCTAAAGATTTAATAAATACGGCCGAAAGGGGAATGAGCACAATTAAGGATAAATACGCTAGGGTAAAGCCTAGAGAAAGACCAAATCCTGGCAGCACTCGGGATCGCTGCGACATGATGACTCCTCAAAATGAGAAAAGCTGACTTAAAAGGTCAGCAAAATTGAATAAATGATTTTGCGACAAGCTTAATGCTCAGTACTTAAAAAGCAAATTGAAATAAATACTTGTTTTCATCAGTAAAGCTGATATGTTTCATGTGGTTTTCTGAAATTAAGTAATTGAAAATTTCAGGAAACGGTCCAAAACCTGATGCAACATTAATGTGACCCACAGCACCCATATTCACAGGGTAAAGCTTCCAAGCATCAGCAAGTTGTTTTGCATCTTCAAAGCCAAGCCAAGGATCATTTTCACTAATCAACATCGTTGTCGGCACACGAATACTTAACTGATGAAAAAATGCTTTGTAATCCGTCGTACTGTCGCGTGCAAAGCCGTTTTCTCCAAAGCGTGCTGGATTGGCTGGCGCAACCAAAACTAAATTTTTGATTTTTTTATTAAGTTCTGGATACAAGGCCAATGCTGCCACCGTGGTTAAACAACCAAAGCTATGCGCCACAATTTGAATTTCACCCTGTAGAGGTCGTACGGTTTGAACAAATTGTTTAATCCAGTCTTTTAGTACAGGGTGATTCCAATCTTTTTGCTGAACACGAGAGCTAGACATGAGCTGACGTTGTAACCAAGATTGCCAATGTGCGTGTTCACTACCGCCTACACCCGGGACAATTACTGTATGTGTCATGTCAAGTTCTCCTGATTCAGTCAATGACTGGTCTTATTTTCCGTTGTTGGTTTTGACGATTTGGTCAAACACGCCGCCATTTTCAAAGTGTGCTTTTTGGACTTTATCCCAACCACCAAATTCTTTATCAATGGTTACGAGTTTAAGTGGCTTAAAGACTGATGCGTATTGTGCAAGCGTTGTAGCGTTACGTGGACGGTAAAAGTTCTGAGCCGCGATTTGCTGACCACGTGGTGAATAAAGGAAGTTTAAATAACCTTTGGCTAAATAAAGATTGCCTTTTTTCTCTGCGTTTTTTTCTAAAACAGCAACAGGGGGCTCAGCTAAAATTGAAAGTGAAGGGGTCACAATTTCAAATTTACCCGGTTGTTCACGAATCGCTAAATGTGCTTCATTTTCCCAAGCCAGCAATACATCACCAATACCACGTTCAGCAAAGGTCGTAGTCGAACCACGTGCGCCTGAATCGAGCACTTTGGTGTTTTTATAAATTTTACGGACAAATTCTTGAGCCGTTGTATCATTACCACCCGCTTGATGTTTTGCCCAAGCCCATGCAGCTAAATAGTTCCAACGTGCACCGCCTGAGGTTTTCGGGTTTGGGGTGATAATACCCACGCCTGGTTTAACTAGATCGCCCCAATCTTTAATCGCTTTTGGGTTGCCTTTACGGACTAAGAATACAATCGTTGAGGTATATGGCGTTGAGTTTTGTGGAAGTTTCTTCTGCCAATCTGCAGGTAAAAGTTTGGCTTTTTCCGCAATCACATCAATATCCGCTGCAAGTGCTAAAGTCACTACATCGGCATCTAAGCCATCAATGACTGCACGCGCTTGTTTGCCTGAACCACCATGAGATTGTTTAAAATTAATTTTTTGACCTGTACGGCTTTCCCAATATTTACTGAAGTCTTTATTCACACTTTCATAGAGTTCACGCGTTGGGTCGTAAGATACGTTTAAGAAGTCTTTTGCAGCTGCGCCAAAAGAAACCGTCGAAATGACTGCAGCAAGAACACCCAATTTTAATTTTGCGGAAATACTCATGTGAACCTCAATAATTTTTACTTTATCTGTAACATGGGTGAAGAATAGCGCCAATCTTTATGCATAAAAAATAATTAAAAACGAATTTTATATGAATAAAAAAGATAACAAGTGTATCTACGAAAAAAAAGCATCGACCTTATGCGAAAGGAAGATGCTTTTCTGTATTTAAAGCATTATTTGGAATTATTGGTCTTCACGATTTGATCAAAGACGCCACCATTTTCAAAATGTTTTTTCTGTACTTTGCTCCAACCACCAAACTCTTTATCAATAGTCACTAATTTTAAAGGTTTAAAAACATTTTTATATTTTGCCAGTACCGCAGCATTACGTGGACGATAATAGTTCTGTGCTGCAATGCTTTGACCTGCAGGTGAGTACAGATAATTTAAATACGCTTTGGCTAAATTTTCATTGCCATCCTTCTTGGCATTTTTTTCTACAATCGCAACAGGTGGCTCGGCCAAGATAGAAAGTGAAGGGGTCACAATCTCAAACTTACCCGGCTGTTCACGAACTGCCAAATGTGCTTCATTTTCCCAAGCCAATAGCACGTCACCAATGCCACGTTCAGCGAATGTAGTTGTTGCACCACGAGCACCTGAGTCGAGGACTTTGGTTTGCTTATAAATTTGACGGACAAATTCTTGGGCTTTTGCATCATTACCACCTGCTTGATGTTTTGCCCAAGCCCACGCTGCTAGATAGTTCCAGCGCGCACCCCCCGATGTTTTTGGGTTCGGGGTAATAATGTCGACACCCGGTTTAATTAAATCGCCCCAGTCTTTAATGCCTTTCGGGTTGCCTTTATGCACTAAGAACACAATGGTCGATGTATATGGCGTTGAGTTTTGTGGGAATTTCTTTTGCCAGTCTTTTGCAACTAAACCACGTGCAGCAATTTCATCAATATCTGCAGCCAAGGCCAAAGTGACGACATCGGCATCTAGACCATCAATAACAGCACGAGCCTGTTTACCTGATCCACCATGAGATTGTTTAAAGTTAATGTCTTGGCCTGTGGTTTTTTTCCAGTAAATACTAAAGTCTTTATTGAAGTTGTCATACAATTCACGGGTTGGATCATATGACACATTTAAGAAATCTTTGGCAGATGCACTGAATGCTGTGGCAGAAATGAATGCAGCCAAAACCCCAAGTTTTAATTTAGATAGATTCATGTTGTCCTCAATTTTTATACATGTTTTGTTGGATGAGGCAAGAATATCTGTAGTTTTAATGCAGAAAAAATAATTAAAAAAGAATTTAATATGAACAAAAAAGAAATATATGCTGAATGATTATTTTTTAAAATAAAGTGATGTAATTGGGATGACGACGTATGCAGTGTTTTAAAAATGCGCAGCAAATAGAACAAGTTGATTTACTTGATCGCGCCTTTCACTATGGCGATGGCTGTTTTAGCACGGCACGTATTCGCCAAGGACAAATAGAACTATTAGCTTTGCATATTGCACGATTAAAACTGAGCAATGAGCGATTAAAGCTAAATGCAGATTTAAGCCTCATTGAAGACACTTTAAAATTGTTACGTAAACAAGATGTCGTCAATGGCACTTTAAAAATTGTGTTGAGTCGCGGTATCGGTCAGCGGGGTTATAGTTTGCCTGAGCATCCAGCAGATGTTTGGGTGTTTTATTACTCCAAAGCCGTTGCAGATTTTGAGTACGAAACTGTCGAAAGTGGTGTATTACATCAAGCAATTGGGTTAACCATGCCAAGTTTGGTGGGCTTAAAGTCCTTAAATCGATTAGAACAAGTCATGCTCAAAGCAGAGTTGGATCAAACCCCATGGGGCGAAGCTTTGGTGACGGATGTGCAAGGTACAGTTGTCGAAGGTGTGAGCAGTAATTGTTTTATTCGTACAAATGAAGGATGGATTACGCCCGAACTTCGTTATAATGGCGTGCATGGTGTCATGCGTGCAGAAATTTTAAAACGGATGCAGCAGCATCAGATTCCATGTAATCAACGTCACGTCAATATGGATGAAATTACGCATTTTCAGAGTGTTTTTTTCTGCAATGCTTTAAGTCCCATGAAAATTGCATCAACTCTGAATGGAGTTGAGTTAGATGTTCAAGCTTGTATTGAACTTTTCCGAACACTTCAATTAAGTCAGATTCGTTAATATGTCCACCGCGTCTAAAAAAACAAATAAGAAAAAATCTGCCAAAGCAGGTTTTCCATTTAAAGCATGTTTGGTTGTGCTACTTGGTATCGTTGTACTTGTGGCGATTTTACTGTGGTCGAGTTTATTTAAAGCCTATCCTGTGGAAGGCAAAAAGCAAATGTTGGCGATTGGTGCAGGGGATACCTATTCAGGTTTTATTGACCGACTTTCCAAAGAGAAACAAGTTCATTTTCCTATTATTTTAAAGTTGTACCAAAAGTTCATGATTAATGACACCTTAAAAGCAGGTGTGTATGAAATCCATGAAGGTATGAGTGTACGAGAAGTTATGGAGTTGATTTCGAATTCTGAAAATGCGCAAATGAATCGAATTTTAGTGATCGAAGGGACGACATTTAAGCAACTGATAGATGCGTTAAAAAATGATCCTTTGGTGACACATGACATCAGTCATTTACCGTATACACAAATCTTAAAAGAGCTCGGCATTCCGTATTCACATCCTGAAGGATTATTTGCACCGAATACGTATTTCTTTGCAAAAGGCGAGTCTGATCGAAAAATTTTGAAGAATTTGTATAACCGACAAATCAAAGCCTTAGATCAGGCTTGGAATAATCGAGCTCAAAATTTACCGTACAAAGATAAATATGAAGCCTTAATTATGGCGTCGATTATTGAAAAAGAAACCAGTATTGATAGTGAGCTTGAACAAGTGTCTGGTGTATTTGTGCGTCGTCTCAAACAAGGGATGCGTTTGCAAACAGATCCAACTGTGATTTACGGTATGGGCGATAAGTACAACGGTAATATTACGCGTCAGGACTTACGTACACCAACAGCCTATAACACTTACACGATTAATGGTTTACCACCAACACCGATTGCTTTGCCGAGTCAAAAAGCCATTGAAGCTGCAATGCATCCTGATTCATCTAACAATATATATTTTGTTGCAACAGGAAATGGCGGCCATAAATTTAGCAGTAATTTGCAAGACCATAACCGCGCGGTACAAGAATATTTATCTGTAATTCGTGCGAAAAACTAAGGAGTGAGCATGTTTATTAGCTTTGAAGGCACGGAAGGTGTGGGTAAAACTACACTCATTCGTAAATTACATGATCATTTCCAAAATTTGGGTAAAAATGTCGTACTTACACGTGAGCCGGGTGGTACACCTATGGCTGAACAAATTCGTGCATTACTTTTGGCCGTCAATCATGATGAAGCAATGAGTGATGATACAGAGTTGTTACTTATGTATGCTGCACGCGCACAGCATTTGGCGCGCGTGATTTTACCTGCATTGGCAGAAGGTAAAATCGTTTTATGTGACCGTTTTACAGATTCGAGTTTTGCATATCAGTGTGCAGGCCGTGGTTTGGACCGAGAAAAACTGAAAGTTTTAAATGGCGGTTTTGTGGCGCGTATGCCTGATATTACCTTTTGGTTAGATGCACCGATTGAAACGGGGATGTTACGTGCACGTGAACGTGGTGCTTTGGATCGATTTGAGCAAGAGAAAGCAACGTTCTTTGAGAAAGTGCGTTCAGGTTTTGCTGAAATCCATGAAAATGAGCCTGCACGCATGAAGCGCCTCGATGCGACACAAACACCTGAACAGGTTTTTCAACAGGCATTATTGCATTTGCAACAGATCTAAAATGCCATAGTAATCTTTAGGTATTTGATTTAAAAATCATTCATAGCATAAGTTATGGATGATTTTTTTATGCCGCATCGAAAGCAGGCGATTATTGATTTTTTACAATGTGAATTTGCCCCAAGTTTAAAAAATTGCACGATTAAAGAAGTTGGACAGCAAACGGCGACCTTAATTTGGCATGTCACAGAACAAGATCTAAGACCGGGCAATACGATTTCTGGCCCAACCATGATGACTTTGGCTGACTTTGCGCTATATGTGGCTATATTGGGGGAGATCGGGATTGTAGGACTGGCGGTCACGACCAATATGAATATTAATTTTTTAAGAAAACCCGAAGCCAATCAAGATTTAATAGGCGAGTGTCGATTGCTGAAAGTGGGCAAAAGTATAATTTATGGTGAGGTGTTGGTGTATTCAGCAGGTGTGGATGAGCCTGTTGCACATATAACAGGGAGTTATTCTATTCCACCAAAACGAATATAAAGGCTCAATTGCATTTGCTGATTCAAATAAAAAGCCGAATTTATATTCGGCTTTTTATGGTTTTTAGACATTTTAGATGTTTAAGAAACCAGTTCTGTATTCACCAATGGACATTCCACTTGGAAATTGGGTGGACTTAACACAGTTTTACGTAGTTCGTCTGCTTGTTCAGGATAGTCTAAAGTGAAATGCAGACCACGAGACTCTTTACGTTCCATTGCACAGCGCACAATCATTTCTGATACCAATACTAAGTTACGGAGTTCAATCAGATTTTTACTGACTTGATAATCTTGATAATACTCGGTGATTTCACGCTTAAGCATTTCAATACGATGGAGCGCACGTTGAAGTCGCTTGGTTGTTCTGACAATACCGACGTAGTTCCACATGGTTTGGCGAAGTTCATCCCAATTCTGCAAAATCACCACGTCTTCATCAGGGTTGGTCACTTGCGAGTCATCCCATTCTGGGACATGAGGCGCCTGATAAGTTCCTTGATGCTGTGCTGTGATATGTGTTGAAGCACTCATACCATAGACGAAACATTCAAGTAAGGAGTTACTTGCCATACGGTTTGCACCATGTAGGCCGGTATAAGAGGTTTCTCCAATGGCATATAGGCCTGGAATATCGGTCTGACTGTTTTCATCAACCACAACGCCACCACAGGTGTAGTGTGCTGCCGGAACCACCGGAATCATTTCTTTGGTAATATCAATACCGAGTTCCATTAAGCGTGCATACAATGTTGGGAAATGTTCTTTGACAAATTCTGCAGGTTTATGGGTGATATCAAGCCAAACATGACGGATTCCTAGACGTTTGATTTCATAATCAATAGCGCGCGCTACGATATCGCGTGGTGCTAATTCGGCACGCTCATCAAAGCGCAGCATAAAGCGTTCACCATCTGGAAGACGTAAATAGGCACCTTCGCCACGCATCGCTTCGGTAATTAAGAAAGAGCGAGCTTGAGGATGATATAAACAGGTTGGATGGAATTGGTTAAACTCCATATTGGCAACACGGCAGCCTGCACGATACGCCATGGCAATACCATCACCCGTCGCAATGTCGGGATTTGATGTATATAAATATGCTTTCATGGCACCACCACAGGCAAGGGCAGTGAAGGGTGCTAAAAAGGTATGTACTTTTTCGGTTTTTTCATCTAAAGCATACAGACCGAGAGCACGGTTTTCAGTTTCAGGATTTAACTTTTGTGCGGTAATTAGATCTATCGCGATATAGTTTTCAAAGATCTGAATATTTGATTTTTCTTGGGCGCGTTCTACCAATGTTGTGGAAATTGCACGTCCAGTTGCATCCGCTGCATGAATTATACGGCGCTGAGAGTGGCCACCTTCTCGGGTCAGATGTAGCTGTTCTTGTTCGTCTAAAGTAAATTGTACCCCTTGATTCAGTAGAAAATCGACAGAGGGCTTACCACCTTCAACGGTTTGTTTTACCGCCGCCATTTCACATAAATGTGCACCTGCAATCATGGTGTCATCGATATGTTGTTCAATGGAATCTGTTTTATCGAGGACGGCTGCCACGCCACCTTGGGCAAAATATGTACTGGCATCCGTCAGCGTCGACTTAGCTAAAACAGCAATATTAAAATGATCTGGTAACGAGAGGGCTAAACTTAAACCTGCACCGCCACTTCCCACAATAATCACATCAAATTGATGTGTCGTGTTTAAATTAGACATGTCCATCAGCTAATTTTAAAAATGTCCGATCATCACAACTGTTTTTGCCTAAAAACGCAATGACTATAAATTAACTAAATAATGAAAAATATTCATGGATCTGTAATATTTAAGGAATGTTTAAGATTGTTTATCCTAAATATTCATCAAACATTTTATTACGAAGCTTAGACTTGCATTGTGATAAAAACTAACGTATTTCAAATGATAAGCACAATTGAGTGAATGCTAACAATGAATAAATCGTATTTACAAAAGGGACTTTATGCAGCTGTGTTTACGGTTGCTAGCGTACAAACGCAGGCAGCAGGTCCTGTTGATTTTTCCAATTTGGTTGAACAGGTCAGCCCAGCTGTCGTAAGCGTGAATGTGGTTAAAAAGCTCAGTCAAGAAGAGCTTTTACAGCAGCAAGTCCCAGAAATATTACGACGCTTTTTTGGTAATCAGGTCGTTATCCCGCAGCAAAAAATGCCGCAAGAAAAGACCGGTTATGGAAGCGCATTCTTTATTAGTAAAGATGGTTATCTATTAACTAATCACCATGTGGTAGAAGATGCATCGAAAGTCACCATCGTATTGAATGACCGCCGTGAAATTGATGCCACCGTTGTGGGTAGTGATGAGCGGACTGATGTGGCTTTGCTAAAGGTGAAAGGTTCAAATTTTCCAGAGCTACGCACAGGTAATGTTGACCGTTTACGTGTAGGTGAGCCAGTGTTGGCTATTGGTTCACCATTTGGTTTTGACTATTCAGCTTCGGCAGGGATTGTCAGTGCGAAAATGCGCAATATGATGGGAGAAACCTCGGTTCCATTTATTCAAACCGATGTGGCATTGAACCCCGGAAACTCAGGCGGCCCTTTATTTAACCAGTCTGGTGAAGTGGTTGGGGTGAACTCTCGTATCTTTAGTGGTACGGGTGGTTATATGGGTTTATCGTTCTCGATTCCTATTGATGTGGCGATGGATGTTGCAGACCAATTAAAGAAAAACGGCAAGGTGACACGTGCTTACTTAGGCGTTATGCTGCAAGATATCGATCGGAATCTTGCTGAATCCTATAACCTTTCAAAACCTGAGGGCTCATTGATTACTCAAGTTGCACCGAATTCACCCGCAGCAAAAGCTGGCTTTAAAGCGGGTGATGTCATTTTGAAATTTAATGGTACACCGATTTCACGTACTGGCGAACTACTGAATTATCTCAATCGTACAGGTCCTAATCAAAGTATTCAGCTTGAAGTATTACGTGATGATAAACGCCAAAACATTTCAGCAACCTTGATCACTGCACCAGATGATACGCCTGCAAAAGCTGAAATTGCACCTGTGAAAAAAGGCCCGGTGATTGGGGTGTCAATTCGTAATTTAACTGCAGATGAATTAAAGCAACTGAGTGTGAAAGGTGGTGTATTAATTCAAGATGTACGAGCTAGTGGTATTGCTGCACAAGCGCGAATTCAGCCGGGTGACGTTGTGACTCAAGTTAATAATAAAGCTGTGAATAATGCAGAAGATTTTGTGAAAGTTATTTCAGAATTGAAAAATGGCAGCATTGCACGTGTTTCTTTGATTCGTCAGGGGCAACGTGCGATTGTGGGCATGCGCATTCAATAATGAATTACTGAATGAAAACCACTCCAAGCGAGTGGTTTTTTTAACTTTAGTGTTTTTGCAATTTACCCTTAGATAAAAATGAGTAGACTGTGGAGCATATTTTAAAATTTGCAGGACGCTATGAGCGATATCTTTGATTTAAAAATTACAGTTCAAGCTGAACATATCGACACATTAAATCATGTGAATAACGTGGTGTACGTCAGTTGGATGCAAGATGTCGCGACAGCACATATTGAAGCCTTGGGTTTAGGCTTAAAAGAATATATTGAATTGAAGCATGCCATGGTTGCTGTTGAGCATCATGTGCAATATCGCAAAGCAGCAGTTGAAGGTGAGGAGATTATTCTGCGAACGTGGCTCAATGATATCAATGCGTTGTATTCATTTCGTCAGTATGTATTTTATCGACCTAAAGACAAAGCGATATTATTTACAGGCAATACGCAGTGGGCATGCATTGAAATTGCCACAGGTCGTCCAAAACGCATGTCGCCAACCTTTACCCAAGCGTATCAACCTATTGCGGATAGCCTAAATCCGCTGGATTTTAGTGCTTATGATCTTTGAGTTTGATTTTATCGCAAAATTTCAAACCAAGACTAGCCAAGTTCTCCATGTAGGATGAATGACTTGCATAAAAGCAATGCATTATTTTCGATACTTTGAAAAATCCATCTGCTATAATCCTCGGCAATTTCTATTCGGCTTTTGCTATGCATAAAGAATTGCATGTATAGCGCTTTTATTTTTCCAAGGTAGCCCATGGCGCAAGCTAAAAAATCTGTTGATATAAAAAACATTCGTAACTTCTCGATCATTGCGCATATCGACCATGGTAAGTCGACCCTTGCCGACCGATTTATTCAAACTTGTGGTGGTTTGCAAGATCGTGAAATGCAGGCGCAGGTTCTAGATTCTATGGAATTGGAACGTGAGCGTGGTATTACGATTAAAGCTGCGTCAGTGACTTTGTATTACACCCATCCTAATGGTGAAGAATACCAACTCAACTTCATTGACACACCGGGGCACGTTGACTTTTCTTATGAAGTTTCACGTTCATTGGCTGCGTGTGAAGGTGCACTATTGGTTGTCGATGCTGCACAAGGGGTAGAAGCACAATCTGTAGCGAATTGCTATACCGCAATTGAACAAGGTTTAGAAGTCCTACCTGTTTTAAATAAAATTGATTTGCCGCAAGCAGAGCCAGAGCGTGTTATTCAAGAAATTGAAGACATTATTGGTATCGAAGCGACTGAAGCACCTACATGTTCAGCTAAAACCGGTCTAGGCATTGAAGGGGTGCTTGAAACACTGGTAAATGTTATTCCTGCACCCGAAGGCGATCGTAATGCACCATTACAAGCCTTAATTGTTGACTCTTGGTTCGACAACTATTTGGGCGTGGTTTCTTTAGTTCGTATTAAAGAAGGTCGTGTGCGTAAAGGCGATAAAATGTTGATGAAATCAACAGGTCAAACGCACATCATTACTTCAGTAGGTATTTTTAATCCTAAACATACAGAAACTGACATGCTCGAAGCAGGTGAAGTTGGTTTCGTGATCGCGGGTATTAAAGATATTTTTGGTGCTCCAGTTGGTGATACGATTACCTTGGCAACTACACCAGAAGTTGAAAGCTTACCGGGTTTCAAAAAAGTGAAACCACAGGTCTATGCAGGTTTATTCCCAATCGATTCAAGTGAATTTGAACCGTTCCGTGAGGCGCTGCACAAACTGCAAATTAATGACTCAGCGTTGTTCTTTGAACCTGAAAGTTCAGATGCACTTGGTTTTGGCTTCCGTTGTGGCTTCTTGGGTATGCTGCACATGGAAATTGTACAAGAACGTTTAGAACGTGAGTATGATCTGGACCTGATTTCTTCAGCACCAACCGTAATTTATGAAGCGGTGATGAAAAATGGTCAAACCATTTATATCGATAGTCCTTCTAAAATGCCGGATGGTTCAACAGTTGAAGACTTACGTGAGCCAATTGCTGAATGTCACATTTTAGTACCGCAAGAATACTTGGGTAATGTGATGACTTTATGTGTTGAACGTCGCGGCGTTCAAAAGAATATGAAGTTCATGGCGAACCAAGTGGCCATTACGTTTGAAATTCCAATGGCTGAAGTGGTAATGGATTTCTTTGATAAGTTGAAATCATGTTCACGTGGCTTTGCATCGCTTGACTATAGCTTTGTCCGTTTTGAGAGTTCATCTTTGGTTAAGGTGGATGTGCTAATTAATGGTGAGAAGGTTGATGCTTTGGCCATGATTTGTCACCGCCAAGATGCTCGTCACCGTGGTATTGCTTTAGTTGAAAAAATGAAAGACTTGATTCCACGTCAAATGTTTGATGTGGCTATTCAAGCAGCAATTGGCGCGCAAATCATTGCACGTTCAACTGTAAAAGCGATGCGTAAAAACGTTTTGGCTAAATGTTATGGTGGTGACGTGTCGCGTAAGAAGAAACTTCTTGCGAAACAAAAAGAAGGTAAGAAACGTATGAAACAAGTGGGCAGCGTCGAAATCCCACAAGAAGCGTTCCTTGCGGTATTGAAAGTAGAAAGATAATAAATAGAGGTTTATGAGCTCATGGATTTTGACTTTAATTTGATCCTTGTTCCTGCCACAGTCATTTTTTTCTTAATTTGGCTGTTGGATAAGTTTGTCTGGAAACAACGACAGACCAAAGGTAAAGGGAATGAAAATGTCGTTATCGCATGGGCTTATGACTTTTGGCCGATTCTAGCGATAGTTTTGGTAATGCGTTCATTCTTATATGAGCCATTTAATATTCCATCAGACTCTATGGTTCCAACTTTAGAGACAGGTGATTTTATTGTGGTGAATAAATATCAGTATGGCGTACGATTACCTATTATTAATAAAAAAATTATTGATGTTGGTGAGCCTGAACGTGGAGATGTCATTGTATTCCGTTATCCACCACAACCAACCATTAGCTATATTAAACGTGTGGTTGGTTTACCAGGGGATCATATTATTTATGATCATGGTCAACTGAGTGTGAATGGTCAGAAAGTGGCAAAAGTTCCTGTGGAATTTAGCCGTGAAAAAGATCAACTCGACACACCTACATCGATTTATCATAAAGAAACCATGGGTAAGCATACGTTTACCATGCGTGAGCTTGAAGGTGTCAATGTTGCGCGCCAAGCGCCATTTATCAACTATGTTGAAAATGGTAAATATTCAACAGAAAATGGTTTATATTGGGAAGTTAAGGTTCCTAAAGGTCACTATTTCGCGATGGGGGATAATCGTGATCAAAGTGCGGACAGTCGTTTTTGGGGCTTTGTGCCTGAAGAAAACCTCACTGGACGTGCTTTTTACAAGTGGATGCATAAGGAACCTGGTTTAAAACTGCCTTCATTTAGTCGTAATGGCAGTATTGATTAGTCTTACATCAGGAAAATAAAATGAGACATCAACGGGGAACGTCTTATATTGCAATTTTAATTGCTATTATTGGTTTTGCTTTTTTAGCTAAAGCATTAATTGCGGTTTGGGGACCGTATGTTGACGACCGTCTCGTCAACAATGAAATTGAAGATTTGATGAAGAGCAGTCCTAAAAATATTGCTCCTAGTAAGTTTGAGTCACAAATGTCACAACGCTTAGATATGAATGGTGTGCGTGATTTAAACTTTAAAGATATTGCTCAAGTCACTAATGTAGACGGTCTACAAGTGAAAACAGATTATGAAATAAGAAAGCCTTTCTTATTGAATATTGATATTGTGTTGAAGTTCGAGAAAAGTTTTGATCAAAGCTCAGTCCAAGCTAAATGAAGCTCGTTTAGCAAGTCGTATCGGTTATCAGTTTAAACAACCTGAATTGTTACAACTGGCCTTGACCCACCGATCGGTGAGCCATAAATACAATTATGAACGCCTAGAATATCTGGGCGATTCATTATTGGGTATGATAATTGCCAATTATCTATACCATGCCTACCCGCATGAAAATGAAGGGCGTCTAACGCGTATGCGTGCGACACTGGTTCGTCAGGAAGCGTTAGGTAAAATTGCCAATGACTTAAAACTCAGTCAAGAATTAATCTTGAGTACAGGTGAGTTGAAATCTGGCGGTCATCATCGCGAGTCTATACTGGCGGATACTGTTGAATCGATCATTGGAGCAATCTATGTCGATTGTCAGGATTTAAAAATTCTGGAACCGATTGTTCTTAAATGGTATGTGCCATATTTAGATCATATTGAACCGACCGATCAACTGAAAGACCCTAAATCACGTTTACAAGAGTATTTACAAGCACGTAAAAAACCTCTCCCGGTTTACGAGGTTGTAGATATTCAGGGTGATGCTCCAAACCAACATTTTAAAGTTGAATGTACGGTAGAAGGGCTACCTGTTAAATACGGTGAAGGTTCAAGCCGTCGCTTTGCTGAACAGGCAGTAGCGGCAGAAATCTTAGAAATTTTGGAGAAAAAGTCTTAATGACTACTCATTCCGATCACGTAGATGCTGATCACGAGTCGCAAGGCGACAGTAACGATTTAATTAGTCAGTTTTTTAGTGCACAAGGTACTGAAATTCCTGCCGATTTTAAAAGTGGTTTTGTGGCGATTGTCGGTCGTCCAAACGTGGGTAAATCAACGTTAATGAACCATATTTTGGGTCAAAAACTTTCAATTACGTCACGTAAACCACAAACGACGCGTCATAAAATTGTGGGTATTGACTCACGCGAAAAGTCTCAGGCAGTATTCGTGGATACGCCAGGGATGCACAAAAAAGAAGTCCGTGCCATCAATAAAATGATGAACCGTGCGGCACATTCTGCACTTCGTGATGTGAACTTAGTTTTGTTTGTGATTGATGCAGACAAATGGACACAGAATGATGATTTAGTATTAGAAAAACTAAAAAATGCTGATATGCCGGTTATTCTTGTGATCAATAAAATTGATACGTTAGAAAACAAAAACCATGCATTACCCTTGATACAAGAGCGTGCAAAATTGATGAATTTTGCAGAAATTGTTCCTGTGTCAGCGTTGCGTGGTGCAAATTTAGATCATTTGCGCAGTACGATTGAGAAATATCTGCCATTCCAACCACCATTGTATTCACTTGAGCAATTGACCGATCGTTCAGAGCGCTTCCTTGCGTCTGAAATTATCCGTGAAAAAATCATGCGTCAATTGGGTGAAGAGCTGCCTTATGATTTAACGGTTCAAATTGAGTCGTTTAAAACAGAAGAAGCAACGGTTAATCCAAAAACGGGTCGTCCTAAAGCGGCGTGTACCTATATTGATGCGACGATTTTTGTCGATCGTTCTGGCCAAAAAGCCATTGTGATTGGTGAAAAAGGTGCCAAACTGAAGAAAATCGGTATGGATGCACGTGTGGATATGGAAAAAATGTTCGAGCAAAAAATCATGCTGACACTTTGGGTGAAAGTCAAAGGTGGTTGGTCTGATGATGAGCGTGCATTGAAAAGCCTGGGTTATAGCGATATTTAATTGCTGGACATTTAAAACTTTGAGGGAAGAGTAATGATGAGAGTATTAGCTGTAGTGGCATGTGTTTTGTTTCTACAAGGGTGTATTCATAAAATCGTTACTGTTCCTGTCAAAGTGGCTTATAAAACCACAAAGGGCGTGGTCAAAGGCACTGCTGCAGTTGTGGGTGCAGTCATTCCAGATGGGGATGATGAAGAAGATGAAGACGAAAAGAAAAAGAAAGACAAGGATTAATATTTTAAATCATGCGTAATGAGATACTGCATGGTTATTTAATTCACCATCGTAAATATCGTGAAAAAAGTCATATCGTGCACCTGTTTACGCAGGAGCATGGCCGAGTTGACGGTATTCTCAGACAAACACCTCCGCCTCAGTATCAACCGATTTGCTTGCAAGCATCCGGCAAGTCTGAGCTTAAAAATTTCAGTAAACTTGAAATTGTGAATCAACCCATTTTCTTTTTTGGGGATGCTTTTTTTTCAGGTTTTTATTTAAATGAAGTTTTATTGAGGTTATGTCCTTTAGAGGTCGAGATGCCAGAGACATTTGCTCAATATGCGCATACCTTAGAACAACTCCAATGCATGTCTGCGCAGGACAATCCTGATCTTTTTTTGCGACAAATCCTTAGACAGTTTGAGCATGAGTTGCTTGAAGAATTGGGTTATGCGCTAGATTATTCAACTGATGCAAATCAACAGCAAATTCAGCTTCATGAAAATTATCAATTTCATTTAAATGAAGGTTTTCAACCTGTCATTAAAGCCTCACGCGCAACATTGTCAGGTCAACATATTTTAAGTATGTGTGATTATGAAAAAGGTGGGGAATTTAATTCTGAACAGTTACAATTACTGTCTAAGTTGTACCGACAAATGATTACTTCCTTGCTTGGCGATCGTCCATTAAAAAGTCGTCAATTGTGGATACAGAATTCTCAAACTCAACGTCATTAGGAAAGAATTATGGCAGCTTTGCTTGGTGTAAATATTGACCATGTGGCAACACTACGAAATGCACGTGGGACAACTTATCCAGATCCTGTGAATGCCGCAATCATTTGTGAGCAAGCGGGGGCGGAAGGGATTACGCTGCATTTACGTGAAGATCGTCGCCATATTAAAGATGATGATGTACGTCGAATGCGTTCTGTATTAAAAACCCATATGAACCTTGAAATGGCAGTGACCAATGAAATGGTTGAATTTGCCAAAGAGATTCAGCCGCATCATGTATGCTTTGTTCCTGAAAAGCGTGAAGAAGTCACGACTGAAGGTGGTCTAGATGTGGTTGGGCATTTTGAAGATGTAAAAAACGCGACTCAAGCACTCGCGGCGATTGGTTGCGAAGTTTCATTATTTATTGATGCTGACTTTGCTCAAATTGATGCAGCGATTGCCTGTGGTGCGCCTACGATTGAGTTGCATACAGGTGCATATGCAGATGCTGAAACACCTGAAGCGCAGAAAGCAGAGCTGGAACGTATTATTCGAGGTGCTGAATATGCGGCATCTAAAGGATTGATTGTGAATGCTGGTCATGGCTTAAATATTGACAATGTCACTCCGATTGCGCGCATTGCTCAAATTCATGAACTAAATATTGGTCACTCGATTATTGCTGATGCTGTATTTATTGGATTGGCACAGTCTGTAAAACAAATGAAAGCTGCGATTAAATCTGCACGTTAATTTTTAAGTAAAGTATATGTCAAATATTGATTATGATGCCCTAATGAAGCCAGTCATTGGCTTCTTGGGGTGTGAAACACCAAAAGCATGGCTAGATGAAGCTTTAAATAATTTGGATATCCTGATGCAGGATCATGCCAATTGTGAAAAGAAAGCAGCAAGTACAGCAATGAATTTGATGTTTCGTTATAGTTTTTTCTCGGATTTACAAATCAAACTGGCACAGCTAGTACGTGAAGAAATGCTGCACTATGAGCAAGTGCTGGAACTGATGGCAAAACGTGGTCAGGAATGGACTGCAATCAGTGCTGGTCGGTATGCAGGTGGTCTACGTAAAGAAGTGCGGACTTACGAGCCAGAAGCGTTAATTGATATCTTGGTGATTGGCGCATTTGTTGAAGCACGGTCATGTGAGCGTTTCTATGCGCTTGCACCACATGTGGATGAAGAGTTGGGGCGTTACTACCGCTATTTGCTAAAGTCTGAATCACGCCATTATGAGGACTATTTAGCATTGGCCACGGATGTGGCGATGACCAATAAGCTAAAGAACCCGAAAGAAGATATTCAGATGCGTATTGAGCATATTCGTGAAGTTGAAAAAAATCTGATTAGCAGCCCAGATGATTTATTCCGCTTTCATAGTGGTGTGCCAGTCAAAGCAGCTTGATAAAATAATCCTCCAAAATGGGGGATTTTTTATGCACTTAAAATAAACGATAATAAGAATTATTTACAATTGTCTTGGGTGAATCTAAAATGAAACGATCTCTATGAATCAAACAATTTAAGCTCACTTATTCAATATGAAATTACAATTCACTTTACTCTGTATCGCTTTGTGTGCGGTTGGTCAGGCTGAAGCGCATTATCCTTATGTTGCACCTCTAAACTATCAAACATTTAATAATCATAGTGCCATTCTTTCTGGTTTTTATGACAATCCGTTTGTTTCTGAAATAGCCATTAAAAATTTTAATTTCCATGTACATACACCGTCTGGTGAAAAGCTGCATTTAACGGAAACTGATTGGGCAAAAACGCAAACAGTCAGCAGCTATAGTTTAGAAAATAAGCAAGATGGCACGTATCGTATTCGCGGTGAAAAGCAGGGAAGTACAGCGCGTTTTGCTTATGATCAAAAGCAGTGGAAAGCGTTAATCAATGGTGTGCGTGATCCTCAAAAAACTGCGAATGCAAATGTCATTTATACAGCCGAGTTGACTAAAAAGTCGCAAATCAAAAGTATTCAAACGCAGGAAATCATTGAAACTTTTGTATCACGCCGTGCAACCTCTACACATGTGGTGAATCATTTACATGATGGCTTTGATGTGCAATTTAAAACCCATCCAAATGCTATAAAGCATAATGAGCCTGTGCAACTGAAAGTGCTAGATCAGAAAAAAGCGGTTGCGGGTTTACAGGTTGAAATTTTGCAGCAAACCACGGATTACAGCCGTGAAGGAAAAGTTTATAAAACGCTTAAAACTGATCAAGATGGAAATTTGAATTTTAACCTATCAGATCGTGGTCAGTATTTGCTGAAAATGGATTATCAACAGCCTTTTGAAATGAAGGAACACGCATTAAAACGATATAAATATACTTTGAGTTTTAATGTGATTTAAAGAGAAAAAGCTCTGCGATTTGCGGAGCTTTTTTATGAAAATGATTTAGCTATCTTTAGGTTCAAGATAAAACATCGATAAACCTATCAATAAAATTAAACTGGTTTGAGTGAAAAAGTGTTTATTAAAACCACCATAATATTGCTGCGAATAGCCTGCAATCAGTAAACAACCCGTTAAATAAAGCAATCGATAATATCGGCTCTCAAAACAATAACAGACACTTGCAAAACATAAAATCAGGCAGCCAATCACCATATAGTGGATATCCCAAATGATGGTGTTGATTGCAAATAAAAGTGCTGAAAGTGCGCCGATAGATAAATTACGTAGGTTTTCAAACCCTTGAAAAATATGCATCAAAGCTAATATGAAGAGTGGTAATAGAGCAAGGGTATATTTTATTTTCATACTCTTTTGAGTCATGAGCATATAATTTTGCTGTTTCTCAACAATTGGGCTAGTACTGATGCTTAGGCGAAGTCATTGCAGGGTTAAGTGTTCAGGGATATTGGCTTTAACTAAAAATTTGAGTGTGGCTTGCGGTGGAATAATATAATTTTCTTGGAAATCATGACCATAAAACATCCAAGACTTATTGGTTTCCAATGTGTGATATTGCGTATTTTTTGAGTTGAGATGTTAAAGAGTTGTCCACTTGCATTTAACCCAGCTTTCATACATGGAGTTTCTTTCTCGTGAACAATACATAACGGAAGTACCGAAATTTCAAGATCTTTTCGTGTTTGTTGCTGACCTGCAAAATCGATATGAACATATAACTGATCAGATTGGTTTTGCAGCGTAATCGGTGTGCTTGACCAATATTGTCCTTCTGTCATCTCATTCAATACAGATTCAGATATTTCGCGAATAATATTGTGATTTTGAATCTGCTGAGGTGGAACCAACCATTGTAGCTTGCTGTCAAGAAGGGTGTTCGATTCACTATTATATAAATTGGGTGGTGTTTTGAAATGTTGCTCAATTTCACTTTCGGGTGTGCAGCTCACCAAATAAATTGCAAATGGGCTGATAAAAATTAAAAGAAAAATGAATGCAGTGAGATAGTGTTTTAAGGCAGTTTTATTTGATTCAGCATCAACTTGAATGAACATTTTTTTATTTTAATGACAATGACTTATAGATTATATGTAAATCATAGGCATTAAAAAAGCCCATTTAAATAAATGGGCTTTAGAATTTGGCTCTCCAACCTGGGCTCGAACCAGGGACCTGCGGATTAACAGTCCGTCGCTCTACCGACTGAGCTATTGGAGAATCTGAATGCGATTATAAGCAGATTTTGAAGAGGGTCAAGCTAAAAATACCAATATGAGGAGAAATGCGTGATAGATGTTTTTTATTTGAACAAAAAGAAGGATTTTTTAGAAAAAATGAATCTTAG
This sequence comes from Acinetobacter sp. YH01024, assembly GCF_013420195.1. Lineage (NCBI taxonomy): Bacteria > Pseudomonadati > Pseudomonadota > Gammaproteobacteria > Moraxellales > Moraxellaceae > Acinetobacter > Acinetobacter sp. YH01024. Next base: position 13,954 of record NZ_VOYQ01000006.1, on the reverse strand, counting down.
GCTTGCAAAGAAAAAATTCAATTGATAGTCTGAATGCAACAACAGAGCGTTTAAACATATGTTTAAACAGTGTGGATTTAAACCCAACTTGCCAGCACTAAAATGGCTAAACAGGAGAAAGCGAATGAATACGCTGACTATTTCTCAGATTTTTTCAAATTTTTCTTTTTACCAAGAAAACTATCTTTCCATTATTAGTAATCAAGAGCAATATCAAACACCTGTCGAAGGTGCATACGTTGACGTTTGGCCTTTGGGTCGACGTGACTTGGCATTGGGTGATTTATTACAACTGTGGTTTAGTGAAAAATGGTTGATCAATGTACCATGTCATTTACGTTTTGAACATAAAGATGATGGTCGTCGTGTGCCTTTAAAACGCAAGCAAGATTTGTATTTATACCAATTGGCAGGTAATGCATTATCAGGCTCAAATTGTTCTAAAGTATGGTCTATCTCAGAACAACGGGAACTTCGTGTTGAGTTAGATAGTGCTTTAAAATATTACTGCTTTCAAAAGGGCAGTAATCGCATTGATCTAAGCGAAGGCCAATTAATTCGTGCCTTACATTCAGCAATTTAAGTTTGAATCATCATCTGCTCGCATTGAATTGCGAGCAGAAAAATAAAATATTAAGGACGTATAATCATGCAGGTTGCAGTTGCATGTGCATAAAGTTTGCCATTGTCATCAATAATTTTCCCTTCAGAAATCCCTAAATTTGTACTGATATTAATGACTGTTCCTATCGCTGTAAGTTCAACATCCTTTGGGATTGGGCGACACATTTTTATATTTAAGTCGATGGTGCCATAACCTACACCTGCCTCTAATAACGTGTGAATGGCACAACCTGTCACAGAGTCGAGTACAGTAGCAGCAAAGCCACCATGCACGCCGCCTAGCGGATTTAAGTGTCGTGCATCTGCTTTAGCCTTAAAGCTAATACTGCCCTTAGATACTTCATAAGGCAATAGTTTCGCTAATACTTGCAGGAGGAATTTTCCCTGCACACATGGCTTGTAGAAGTTGCAGTCCGGTCATTTCTTTTGGGTTCATTATTCTGGCCTATTTTACGAGTTCTAAAAAGGAATCTAAGTTTAACATAGCTAATTGTTGAAATTATTGTCAAGTTGATTCTTTGAAGCTTTCATTGAGTAATCTTGCATTTAGTATTTTGGTATCGGCTAAAATCGGTGAGGAGTGTGTTCAGGAGGCATGGCATTTAACTGGCATACGCCGTCGTCTTATTATCCTTAAATGGAAACATAGCAAATATTATAAAATGGCTCAGATATAAAAAAACCCGCGAATATCGCGGGTTTTTTTGATTCGATCTTTAGATCAAATTATTTTTCAGCAGCAATTGAAGCAATCGCAGCATCTACGCCTTCGATTGAATCAGCAGCTTTCTTAATACGTGCAAGCGCATCTACAAGTACTTCGTCTGCAGTTGCATAAGAAATACGCATGTAGCCACCAAGACCGAACGCATCGCCAGGAACTACGGCAACACCAGTTTCTTCCAATAACCATGCAGAGAATTCTGTGCAAGATTTTAAACCTTTTGCACGAATCAATGGACGGATGTTTGCGTATGCATAGAATGCACCATCAGCAGGAAGGCAAGTGATACCGTTGATGTCGTTCAAGCCTTTCACAACTAGGTCGTGACGGCGTTTGAATGCTTCAATCATTGGCTCAAGAACGTCTTGAGGACCATTCAATGCAGCTTCAGCAGCAACTTGTGAAATAGAAGTTGGATTTGAAGTTGATTGAGATTGGATTTTTTTCATCGCACCAATAAGTTTAGCAGGGCCCGCTGCGTAGCCAATACGCCAGCCAGTCATTGCATAAGCTTTAGATACACCGTTAAGAACGATTACGCGATCGTAAAGGTCTGGTGCAACTGTTGCGATGTTGTAGAATTCGTCGTCCCAACGGATTGGTTCGTACATATCATCAGAAGCAACTAAAACTTCAGGGTATTTACGTAGAACGTCAGCTAAAGCAAGTAATTCTTCTTTAGTGTAGATCATACCTGTTGGGTTAGAAGGGCTGTTTAGAACCACTAAACGAGTTTTGTCAGTGATTGCAGCTTCTAATTGAGCAGGCGTAATTTTGAAACGTTGGTCTTCACCACATTTCACGATTACAGGAGTACCTTCAGCAATGATCACCATGTCTGGGTAGCTTACCCAGTAAGGAGCAGGGATAATTACTTCATCACCTTTGTTTAACAAAGCAAGTGCCAAGTTAAAGAAAGATTGTTTACCACCACAAGAAACCAAAATTTGGTTTGCAGCGTAATCAAGGTTATTGTCGCGTTTTAATTTAGCAATAATTGCTTTTTTAAGACCTGGAGTACCGTCAACAGCTGTATATTTAGTGAAGCCATTGTTGATAGCAGCAATTGCAGCATCTTTGATGTGTTGTGGGGTATCGAAATCCGGTTCACCTGCGCCTAAACCAATTACGTTTTTACCAGCAGCTTTCAATTCAGCAGCTTTGTTAGTAACAGCAAGTGTAGGGGACGGTTTGATGCTATTTACACGATCAGACAGACGTACGTCCACGGCAGTATTCCTTCTTATAGGGATTAAAAAATAAAAAGCACACTATCTTAGCTTAAATGCACAGTAATGGGGAGTGGAAAAATCAACAATGTGCAAAAAAGTGTGATATTCCATCCTAACCCTATAATTGAGAAAATTTACATTGAGTTACTTAAGTTTTTAATCAAATTTTATGGAAAAATCTTAAAGTCACGGATAAAAAAAGGCATAAAAAAGGCCACAATATGTGTGACCTTTTTAATTAAATTTTATACTTCAAATACTTTGCTTATTGAACAAAACGCGATAAATCTTCTTCAGGGCGAGCAGTTAGTACTTCTACACCATTTTTTGTTACAAGTAGCGTGTGTTCGTACTGTGCAGACAAGCTATGATCTTTAGTCACGACAGTCCATTTATCGCCAAGAAGTTTGGTTTTCCAGTCGCCACCATTCACCATTGGTTCAATCGTGAATGTCATGCCTTCTTCTAAGATCATGCCTGTATTGGGTTGACCGTAGTGCAAAACTTGTGGTTCGTCATGGAAAACGGTACCAATACCATGACCACAATATTCACGTACAACACCAAAACGTTCTGATTCAACATATTGTTGAATAGCATGGCCGATATCACCCATGGTTGCGCCTGGTTTTACCACCGCCATACCACGGTACATGGCTTCTTGGGCAACTTTGCATAAACGGTTCGCTAAAATAGTGGTTTCACCACCCACGATGTACATCATGTTGGTATCACCATGGTAACCATCTTTGATCACAGTGACATCGATGTTTAAAATGTCACCTTTTTTTAACTTTTTGTTTTCAGATGGAATACCGTGACACACCACATGGTTCACTGAAGTACAGATCACGTGCTGAAATGCTGGACGACCCGGCGCAGCGCCATAACCTAAACAAGCAGGAATAGCTTCTTGTTTGTTGACAATATAGTCATGACAAATCGTATCAAGTTCTAGGGTAGTCACACCTGGAACAATATGCGGTTTGATCATATCCAAAACTTCTGCCGCCAGTCGACCCGCGACGCGCATTTTTTCAATTTCGTCAGGCGTTTTAATTAATCGACGTGGAGCTTCGTAAGTACTGTTCATGATCTCTAAAAACTTTTGGAAATTTGTATGTGACTATGGTATAAATAGCCGCCCATTTTATCAAATGCTTTTTCGTGAATATCTTTCACGAGCTTTGTGCGATGGGGCAATAAAATCCGCACATATATCGACACATTTCTCTGGGTGCCTTTTTAGGTGGAGAATGCGGGTATATGGAGGCCTAACCCAAACTTTAAGGTAAAGAAAATGGCAGATTACAACGTAAGCATGCGCGACCTTCTTCAAGCAGGCGCACACTTCGGTCACCAAACACGTTTTTGGAATCCAAAAATGCGCGAATACATCTTCGGCGCGCGCAACAAAATTCACATCATCAACCTTGAGCACACTGTTCCTGCGTTAAATGATGCTTTGAACTTTGCTAACAACTTGGCTAGCAAAAAGAACAAAGTTTTGTTCGTTGGTACAAAACGTGCAGCTTCTGCAATCATCCGTGAACAAGCTCAACGTGCAGGTCAACCATATGTTGATCACCGCTGGTTGGGTGGTATGTTGACTAACTGGAAAACTCTTCGCCAGTCAATCAACCGTCTAAAAGACCTTCAAACTCAATCTACTGACGGTACTTTCGCTAAACTTACTAAACGTGAAGCTTTAGAACGTACTCGTGAGATGGAAAAACTTGAACGCGCTCTTGGCGGCGTTAAAAACATGGGTGGTTTACCTGACGCATTATTCGTAATCGATGTTGATCACGAAGCAATTGCAATTAAAGAAGCTAAAAACCTTGGTATTCCTGTTATCGGTATCGTTGATACAAACTCTAACCCAGACAACGTAGACTACGTTATCCCTGGTAACGACGATGCGATCCGTGCAGTTACTCTTTACGCTTCTGCTATGGCTGATGCGATTCTTGCTGGTAAAGAATATGCTCAATCACAAGCAAATGCACAAGCTAAAGGCGAAGAAGCTCCTGCTTCTGAGGCTTAATGCGTTTGACGTAAGCTTGTCATTTTTGCGACACGTGATGGTGGCAAAGTAAGCGTCATGTATGCAGACGGCCCAAGAGACAGCTCTGGGCCGTTTCTGTTCTAAAAAGAATTCATTTTCTACCGTATTTAGGAGATTAACATGACTGCAGTTACAGCAAGCATGGTTAAAGAATTGCGCGATCGTACTGGTCTTGCAATGATGGAATGTAAAAAAGCATTAACAGAAGCGGGCGGTGACATCGAATTAGCGATCGACAACCTTCGTAAATCTGGTCAAGCTAAAGCTGCTAAAAAAGCGGGTAACATTGCTGCTGACGGCGCGATCACTATCGCTCAAGAAGGCAACAAAGCAATCCTTGTAGAAGTTAACTGTCAAACTGACTTCGTTGCTAAAGACGAAAACTTTGCTGGTTTCTCTGCTAAAGTTGCTGCTGCTGCGCTTGCTGCTGGTGTAACTGACGTTGCTCAAATTGCTGAATTGAAACTTGAAGATGGTGCTACTGTAGAAGAAGCTCGTATCGCGCTTGTTCAAAAAATCGGTGAAAACATCCAAGTGCGTCGTGCTCAAATCGTTGAAGGCGACAACCTTGCAGTTTACAAACACGGTTTAAAAATCGGTGTTGTAGTTGCATACGCTGGTGATGCTGAAACTGGTAAAGGTTTGGCTATGCACATCGCTGCATTCAACCCAGTTGCTGTAAACGAAGCTGGCGTTTCTGCTGAACTTATCGCTAAAGAAAAAGAAATTGCTGAAGCGAAAGCAATTGAATCTGGTAAACCAGCAAACATCGTTGAAAAAATGGTAACTGGTTCAGTTCAGAAATACTTGAACGAAGTTGTTCTTGAGAACCAAATGTACGTTATCGACAACGATAAGAAAGTTGCAGAAGTTCTTAAAGCAACTGGTACTACTGTTGCTAACTTCGTACGTTTCGAAGTTGGTGAAGGTATTGAGAAAAAAGCTGAACTTTCTTTCGCTGAAGAAGTCGCTGCTGCTCAAGCTGCTGCAAAATAATCTCTGATTATTTGTAGAAAAAAGCCCTCGTTTTAGAGGGCTTTTTTTATGGCTGTAGCTTTACTGATTTCAAAGCTATTTAAACTTTATATTGTGTACATTGTTGTTCACAGATTCTATTTTTATCCATATTAATGACTATAATGAGTTGAAAATTTAGATTTAAACTATCTTATGGCAAACAAAACAAATTTAACCATCGGCGGAATTATTGTTGCGCTTACAGCCGCTTATTTCGGAATCGATTTACAACAACAAAAAACTGCACCAGTTCAGACGACAGCGGAACAAAACGCACAGCCACAAATAGAATCAGTACAACCTGCAGATGCTCAACAAAAAGGGCAGAGTGCTGAAGATGTTATTGCGCATGCATTTAAAAATAAACTCAGTAATGTTCAGGTTGAGGGTACAGGTCAAGTGAAAGCGGTACTTCGAGATGATAATGAAGGTAGTCGCCATCAAAAGTTCATTTTGACCTTAAATAATGGTCAAACCCTTTTAGTTGCACATAATATCGATCTAGCCCCACGAATTGATAACTTGCAAAAAGGCGATACAGTTCAATTTTACGGTGAATATGAATATTCAGATCAGGGGGGTGTGATGCACTGGACACATCACGATCCGAATGGACGTCATCAGGATGGTTGGTTAAAGCATCAAGGTAAAACCTATCAATAAAAATCACGTAGTCATTTTTAACTTTAGTCATTTAAATGATCATGATTCAGATGAAGCTATCAACATAAAATTGGATTAACCATATTGAGTAAAAGCCAGTGTTTAAACACTGACTTTTTGGTCGTATAAATAGAAAAAATGATTGGAAATACCAGAGATAAATACACCTATAAATAATAGGGTTTTAAGCATCGAATATGAAGAAAACCGATCTGGAATAACTGAAAAAGAGATCCATGAAATTAATCGTGCTCTAAATGCTCTTTATTTGTGATTTATGGCGTATTTTCCAATTACCAAGTACTTTACCTGAAAATGTATCTAAACACCAAATAGGGCCAATGAGGAGGAATTGGAGATCTTTGAAAAAAGAGGGCTTTTTACCTTCAATTTTATGGCCATAAAATTGACCAATCCATGCGAATATAAAGAGCGCGATATAAAAGCCATATCCAACTGGTAACACCCAAATTAGCCATGCCATGATTAATGTTAACGCGGCCATTGCAACAGCAAGGACAATGTCTAAACGTGCGTAAAAGATAAATGCTAAAGCAAGTAAGACAGCAGTAAGTAGCGCGCTAAAATGCGCCAATATGCCAACGATTGAAAAATAAATCATGGGTACGCAAATCCAGTGAATCATTTTATTGGTTTTATTTTGATGACTTTCGCTGTATTCATCAAACCATTCGTTGATTGTTTTCATGATAGTCCTTAATCATGGGGAAGGACTCCAATATAAACAAGAATGGAGGAAGGGTCAAAATCAGGATTACTGATGATTTGAAAGGCTAAGAGGCTACAAATAAAAAAACCACGCTAGGCGTGGTCTGTTAAATGCAGTCACTTCATTGGAGAATTAAGAATTTGGACCGTCTACGCGCTCAATACTCACGTTTGCAGTACCGGCACTGGTAATACCCAATTGCTTAGCAGCACCATAAGATAAATCAAGAACACGGTTACCATGGAATGGACCACGGTCATTTACTTTCACCACGACGCTTTTACCATTATTGCGATTCGTAACACGAATAAAGCAATTAAGTGGCAGGCTACGATGTGCTGCTGTAAGTGCGTTCATGTCAAACGTTTCACCGCTTGCTGTTTTACGACCGTGGAATTGACGACCGTACCAAGAAGCAGTACCTGTTTGAGTGAACTTACGAACAGTATTCGATGCAACAGTGTTTAACTTTTCAATCACTGAAGGCTCATCTTCAGGAATTTCGATTTTAGCAGCGATGGTTTGACGACGAATTTTATCGCCAGAACGCTCAGTGATTGAAAGGCTACTTAAATTCGTAAAGTTTGAATTGAAGCTTTGAGCTTCTTTATTCAATACACGAGCTGCAAGACGAGAGTTGTCATTATCATGATTGAATGATGATGACTGAACCATCTCAGCTTGTGACTGACTTAGCGCAATTGCCGTGGCAACCGCTAAGGCATATTTAATAATTGATGACTGCATTGTTTATCTCCCAATGGCATATTTACTGGTTCAACTAAGTCGCTGATATCCATGTAAACACGTCTGATATTTCACTTTTGCAACTATATTTAACGAGATGGATAATATTCATGCCATCAATAGGCTGTCTAGTGTTTAATTAAAATACTTTGAAAATGTCTAAAAAATTAACAATAGTTGGTTAAAAAGTAATCAATAATGTAACAGGGTGTGTAAAATGCTGAATAAATGCTCATTTTAATGAAAATATTTGTTGACTTTTTTGCTCTATAGGAAAAAACCAGTCTTATCGACTGGTAACTTCAGTGCCTAAAAGCCATAGCGCAGTCGCATACATACGGCTTTTGTTATAGGTTGTAATGACCTGAAAATTTGGATAAGTGATGTAATAAATTGGTCCATAACTATCTTGCAATTGGATGACATTGACCAAATCGAGATCATCGATTTTTACTAATGGATTCATAGGGGTTACGCCTTGAGCCTTGAGTACACCATATGGTGTTGGCTGGTTTAAATCCTTTGCAATAATAGCATCTGGGTTGTTTCCACTGTACCGAGCAGCAAAAGCAATTGGTTGATTACGCTGCCAACCATAATTTGCTAGATAATTTGCAATTGAACCAATGGCATCGACAGCCGAATTACGCAGGTCAACATGACCATTGCCATCGTAGTCCACACCAAATTTTGGAATGTTACTTGGCATAAATTGAGGATAACCCACAGCACCTGCATATGAACCGACGACAGAGTTGGTTGGAACACCGTCTTTATATGACCAAGCAATCAGTGCAACGAGTTCATCTTGGAAATATTGCGCACGACGTTCATAGCCAAAACCAAGGGTCGCCAAAGCATCACGGGTAATAAAATTACCTTTATTGCTGCCGTAGCCTGTTTCAACACCCAAAATGCCTAAAATCACGGATTGAGGCACACCAAATTGTTGTTCTGCACGATTTAAAGTGTCGGCATATTGATTTTTGAAGCGAACGCCGCGTTGAATTGTACTTTCAGCTAAAAAGTTGGTTTTGTATTGGTACCAAGGCTTTGATTCACCAGGTCTATTCATAATGCTAATAATGTTGGGTAGGTTTTTACTGCCTTGCATTGCCCAATCAATTTGATTTTCACTCAGACCATAGGTTTGCATTGCATTTTGTTTAAAGCTTGCATATGCCGGATGAGATTGGAAGTCGTTAGCCTGACAAAAACTGGTCAGTGAAATTGAACCGGCCATAATGGCAATATGTGATAGTTTTTTATAAAAATTTCGATTTAGCATAAATAAAAAATTTCCAGTTGCTTTAGCGATGAGTATGAACAAAATTTCGAGGGGAAAAGATCCTGAAAATTGTGATGACCTTCTGGTTTCATAGCTCATTAAAAGTAAACGTTACCAATAGCAACTAAGATACCACTGACAGCGCATGCTTTCATAAATAGATATACAAAAAAAGACAAAGCAAAGGGTTTTTTCGCAGTTAACATATTGAAAAGTGACATATTCATTTACATAACTTGCAAATATTCACAAATCATTTGAAATAAAGATGACTCTAAAACTCATGCGTCATAAAAACGCAGAACGAGTAAACTTTATCGCGTTGCGAAATACTGTTTAGAAGCTACAAATTTTGCAAAGTAAAATCCAAAAACGAAGAGGCTGGATTAGAAAAGTACCGGTCTAAAACACCCATATGCAAGCAGTGGTTTATTCATTACATAGTTTTTTTCGCTAACGCTTCAATGCTGTTGAAAACGTTGCTATATAAAGTAGAAATATAGACTACATGATAAAAAAGAAAGAGATTGAATATTAAAATGGACGCATTGAAATTTAAGCCAAAATGACAGCTAACATTAAAATATGATCTGTAATCAGGTTCTTTCTTTTCTGTGTGTATTTTTAAAAATAGTACATTAAATGCACTGTCTTTTAATAAAAATCTGTTCAATTTTAGAACTGTGTTTGCATGACTATATATAGTCATTGTATCGGGATTCGATTTTATGCGTTTAGCCATAAAAAAACCTAGCGGAAGCTAGGTTTTGACGAGTAATGCGATTTATTTGTTAAACATCGCATCATGTGCTTCTGCAAGGGCACCTAGCTCTTCTTTGGTTAGATTTGGGAAAATCTTATCAATCGCGATATGTATTGCTTTAATCACGGCAGAAGATCCGATATCGGCTGCTTTACGTTTAATCATGCCTAAATCGAGTGTTTTATTGAAGTCATTCATAAAATGACGTACTGCAGCTTCAGCAAACTGTTTATACAGTTCACCAAAAGCAGCTTTATTGACATCTACACCTGATTTAATTTCGGCATAACTGTTCTTAAGGTTAGTGACCAGTCCTGCATCTAAACTTAGACCTACACGATGAGCGCCGACTGTGTCCTGAAATAAACTTCGTTCTGAAAATTCAATGGATTGTTTCACCACATCATTCGGAGATTTACCCAATAGCTGCTTTAACAATACAGCGACTGTTGATTTGACATAGCCAGCCAGTTTTTCTGCTGTGTCGCGCTTGTCGCTTGCAGGAAACAGATGAACAGGAGCTAATATAGTTGCACCAATGATTTCTTCATTAATCAGCAAAGCTGTTTTATCACGTAAAGGATAAAGTGGTTCACTCGAATTTTTTTTCGCGTGACCAGTTTGGATACTGCTTAGAAGTTCCTCAGAAGGAATAAAACCAAAAAATGGCATCACTAACCTCAATTTTTTTATTGTCGCGCCAATCGAATGGGGCGAGGCATCCATGTTAAATCCGATACACGACAAGGGTTGATATCCAATCCACCACGGCGTGTATAGGCAGCATATACCATCAGCTGACTTGGTTTTAAATGTTGCCAAATATCGGCAAACATTTGCTCCACACATTGTTCGTGGAAACCATTATGCTGACGGTAAGAAATAATATAAGCCAGAATACTACGATAACAAGGCTTAGTACCTTTATACCTTATAAATACCGTTCCCCAATCAGGTTGACCCGTGACTGGGCAGTTACTTCTTAATAAATGTGAATAAAGTTGAATTTCAACTTCTTCTTGCGCTGCAGCTTCATCTAAAGAGAGTAAAGCTGCATTTGGATGATTTTCTAACTGGGTGGGTTCTAAGTCATCAATACAGATGCCTTGTGGTTTTGAAATTTCAACATCATCGACATGAAATAGATCAATAGTCACAGCGGCATTGGCTGCAGCAGATAAGTCTTTTTCAACGGTTGCTTTAAACGCTGCCTGAGAATCAAATTTGGTAAAGTTCATACTATTAAAGTAGAGCTTTAAAGATTTGGATTCGATGAGGTTGTCTGAACTTGCAGGCAAAGTTAAACGGCCAATAGCGACTTGAGGCACACCAGAAGCATTTAACCAAGAAATTTCAAAAACATGCCACCAATCTTTACCTTGGCGGATGCCTTCCACATGGGCATATTGTTCACGTGCAGTGGCACGTGCAATCGGAAACAGAATATCGGGTTGATATTCTGTTGGGTAATTGGTGTCTTTGCCTAAAAGGGATTGTTCTACACTCATTATTCACGCATTCCTGAACCACGAGAAAGTAAATGATACGCCACGCCATAAAGTACAACGCAACATGCAGTAATAACTGTCAGTGAAATGCCGACATTCACATCGCTATGACCTAAAATACCGTAGCGGAATGCATTGACCATATACACAACAGGGTTGATTAAAGAGAGATTTTGCCAAAATGGACTCAGTGATGAGATGGCATAGAAAACACCGCCTAAATAAGTCAGCGGAGTCAGGACGAAAGTCGGGATAATCGAAATGTCGTCAAAAGATTTTGCATAAACAGCATTAATAAATCCGCCAAGAGAAAACAGCAGCGAAGTAATGAGAACTGTATATATAGTTACGAAGATATTGGTCAGGTGTAATTCAGTAAAAAATAGGCTCATCACAGTGACAATAAAGCCGACTAAAACACCACGGCAAACACCACCGATCACATAACCCCAAAGCACCAAGTGTAACGGCACTGGACTCATGATTAATTCTTCGATGCTTTTTTGAAATTTTGCACTAAAGAAACTTGATGACACATTGGCATAGCTGTTGGTGATGACCGCCATCATAATTAAGCCAGGAACGATAAACTGCATGTAGCTAAAACCGCCCATTTGCCCAATGCGTGAACCGACTAAATTACCGAAAATCACAAAGTACAAACTCATGGTGATCGCCGGTGGAAGAAGGGTTTGCGGCCAAATACGCATGAAACGGCGAATTTCTTTATACACTAAGGTATAGAGGGCAATACACAGTTGGTTAAAATTCATTGTGTTGCACCTTCAAGATTTTTTTCGACCATACGGACAAACAGTTCTTCTAGTCGGTTAGATTTATTACGCATACTACGAACCTGAATACCTTGAGATTCCATGAGTTGGAATAGATCATTTAAGGTATGGGCTTTATCCATAGTGACCTCTAAAGTGACGGGGTCAACTAAGTTGAAACGAACACCAATAATTTCAATATGGATCGGTTCAATGGGTTTGGCTAAATCGAAAATAAAGGTTTCTTCATTCAGCTGACTAAGGAAACCTTTCATGCTGGTGTCTTCTTTAATCACACCACGGTCAATAATTGCGATTCGACGGCACAACATTTCTGCTTCTTCTAAATAGTGTGTCGTTAAAATAATAGACGTACCTTTTTCGTTCATTTCTGTGAGGAAATCCCACATCGAACGGCGTAGCTCAATATCAACACCAGCAGTCGGCTCATCTAAAATCAGTAGTTTAGGTTCATGCATCATGGCACGAGCGATCATTAAACGGCGTTTCATACCGCCCGATAACATACGTGCTTGGGTACTGCGTTTTTCCCAAAGACCAAGCTTTTCTAAATATTCCTCGGCACGCTTTTCAGCAATCTTTTTGGGAATACCGTAATAGCCAGCGTGTGTCACTAAAATATCAAATGTTTTTTCAAATTGACCAAAGTTAAATTCTTGAGGGACAACGCCTAAACACTGCTTTGCATGCGAGGGATGGGTATCTAAATTATGGCCAAAGATTTCAACAGAACCTGAAGTTTTACGGGTAAGTGAACTGATAATACTAATCGTGGTAGATTTTCCTGCACCATTGGGACCTAAAAGTGCATAAAATTCACCTTCGGGTACTGTTAAATCAATACCTTTAAGCGCCTGAAACCCATTTTTATAGGTTTTTGACAGCTGCTTTAACGTTAGTGCATCAGTCATAAATAATTCACTCTATAAATAGTGTGAGTATTGTGCGATATCGGGGCAAATAAACCAAGTAAATCGTATGGAATTCTGCATTTTAAAAATAGAACGTTGTATAAAGCTTAAGCAGAAAAATACCTAATATCTATATAGTTGCTTTACCTTACAGTTTTTTTTGTTATGATGTGCGCAATCCAAAATAAGCGCTCATAGCTCAACTGGATAGAGTACAGGTCTCCGAAGCCTGTGGCGTGGGTTCGAGTCCCGCTGAGCGCACCATTTCCTTGTTTGATCATATCCGAATTAATCCTAATATTATTAAAAATTAATAACTTATATCTACTTATTGTCCGATAATATCCGAGGGCGTTTTAGGATACCGTAATCTTTTACGGTATTTTTTACGGTACATTCCATTTCTGACAAAAATATACCGTAAAAATGCCTAAATTAGTTATCAGTCTGACTGACTCAAAAATTAAGTCTGCAATATCAATGCAAAAGAAATTATTTGAAAAGAATATTAAGCTTTCAGATGGTGGTGGCCTTTATTTATTGTTAGATAGAAAAGGTGGGGCATATTGGCGTTTTGATTATATAGCTAAATACCAAATAAATCATTACAGTAATCTTTAAATAATTTATCAATATCTTTAACTCTAAACTTAGTTCGAATCGCCTTGACTCGTGACCACATATTTTCTATTGGATTTAAATCTGGACTATATTTAGGAAGCCACACAATGTAATGGCCTGCACAACGTATCAACTCTTGAAGTCTTTTCCCTTTGTGAAAGGTCGCATTGTCCATAATCAAAACACTGCTTTCTTTCAACTTAGGTAATAAATCCTGTTCAATCCAACATTCAAATACTTCTGTATTCACAGAACAATTAAACA
>NZ_VOYQ01000075.1:0-7157 GCF_013420195.1 Acinetobacter sp. YH01024 | reverse complement strand
AAGCAAACATGTAATCTTTCTTCTGCATCTAAAGCCTTGCCCATCAAGTGTTTACCACAATCATTTTATCGACGTATGCAGCGCTTCTTTGCAGGTCAGTATTTTGATTATCGTCAAATTTCTCAGTTGATTTTCAATATGTTTTCATTCGACCAAGTGCAACTGACTTTAGATAGAACCAATTGGAAATGGGGAAAACGAAATATTAATATCCTGATGCTCGCAATCGTTTATCGTGGAATAGCGATACCTATCCTTTGGACATTGCTTAATAAACGTGGAAATTCAGATACGAAAGAGCGTATTGCTTTGATTCAACGCTTTATAGCCATTTTTGGTAAAGACCGTATTGTGAATGTGTTCGCAGACAGAGAGTTTATCGGTGAGCAGTGGTTTACATGGTTAATTGAACAAGACATCAACTTCTGCATTCGTGTTAAAAAAACTTCATTGTCACCAATCATTTAGGAAAGAATCATAAAATTAGTGATTTATTTCGCCATCTTAAAGTTGGTCAAATTGAATGTCGTAAACGACGGATTTTGGTTGGTCGGGTGAAACTATATATAAGTGCACTACAGTTAGAAAATGGAGAGCTTTTACTCGTCGTTTCTCCTCAGTTTAATGCCAATGCTATTCAGGATTATGCATTACGCTGGGAAATTGAAACCTTATTCAGTTGTCTCAAAGGACGCGGGTTTAATCTTGAAAATACGCGCTTGACAGACCCTAGACGAGTGAAAAAATTGATTGCGGTGTTAGCTATAAGCTTCTGTTGGTGTTACTTAACGGGTGAATGGCAACATAATCAAAAAAAAGCGATAAAAATAAAGAAGCATGGACGACTCTCAATGAGTTTATTTCGCTATGGTTTAGACTATGTTCAAATGGCGATTCAGCGTTTAATTGGTTTTGGGAAAAAAGAAGAGTTTAAGGAAATTTTGGCAATTTTAAGAAAGCAGAATCCTGATAGGATAAGGGTTCTGTGAAATTTGTCGTGTACAGAGTATAATAATAATAATCGAGCATGAGTCTCATACGGATGCTCGGGTCGAAAGGGAATCCCCAGGCGAGTAACCTGTTTGCGGTGATCCATTAGCTGCAGGAGCAGAAGAGCATACATCTGGAAGCAAAGCCAGGAAAGCGGCCTATGGAGCTGTGCGGCAGCGCTCAGTAGGCAATTTTTCAAAATATTGTTAAGCCTTTTCTGAGCATGGTATTTTTCATGGTATTACCAATTAGCAGGAAAATAAGCCATTGAATATAAAAGATAAAAATGTCTTGTTTACAATAAAGTGGGAGTAGTAATTTCGTTACTTTGTTTAGAATTTCTTCAGAAATATTTCTTAATAAATCGTGTTTTTCAACAAGCGTAAAATTACTTTCTAAAATCTCTTGTTGTTTAGCTCGAGTTTGGGTATAAGCCCCATAATAAAATTGACGAGGATCTTTAAGCACGTACCAATCTTTCATTTGGATTACAGTACGGCCCTTATCGTAAAGATCAAATTCAGGCTGCCATAAAGGTTTGTAATGAAAATTAATTTCTTCCTGAATATCGTAGGTCGCTTCTTGATAACGTGAAGCTGGTTTATCACCAAATCTTTTTTCAATATAAGCATAAGTATTTCTTAAAGGCTTAACTGAAGATGTTTTAATATCAATTTGCATATAAATCTTCCTGATTTTTTAATAAAGACTAGAGTTTTTATTCTCTAATACCGGCCTGTCCAAATCGCCACTTCATGCGGTCATATTCAATCTTTGCAAAATCATCCGTACTTAGGTGCTGTACTTGATGGTGTGCGCAGAATTCTTCAAAAGCCTTGACTGGCATAATCATTTCTACAGCTAACTCTGGATCACCTATCGAAAATTCAAATTCGATATATTTGTCACGCTGAGTCCCTGTAACATGAATAAAGCAAGGAGGCTGTTCTACATTGAGTTGCTGCATACCAAAATCCTCATATTCTCCATAAGATTATTGCAACTTGCATGCCAATTTTATTTATTATTATTTTTCAAATATTTATGATTTTCTCTTTTTTATTTCATACAATGTTCTTTATCAAATTGGGGTCGTTTGCGGGAGAGGGCGAAATCCTACGCTAAGGCTTTGGCCAACGATATTCTCCGGTAAGATTGATGTGTTCCCAGGGGATAGGAGAAGTCGCTTGATATCTAGTATGACGTCTGTCGCACCTGCTTGATCGCGGCCGCGATAGCTAGATCGCGTTGCTCCTCTTCTCCATCCGCGTTCCAAGCTGCGGAAAGGCACCCATAAGCGTACGCCTGGTCGAGCAGGCGACGCGGATCGACGTCCAGCGCACGAGAGAATGCGTCCGCCATCTGTGCAATGCGTCTAGGATCGAGACAAAGGTCGTCTCTGTCAGCCGGATCGTAGAACATATTGGCGGCGCCAAAGCCCACTTCACCGACCAGACCGACGGGATCTATCACCAGCCAGCCGCGACTGGAGAACATGATGTTTTCATGATGCAGATCGCCATGTAGCCCACGCAGTTCCGAGGCATTGCTCATCATTTGATCGGCTATAATCGCCGCGTGGACGTAGTCAGTTTGACAACCTGCGTTTTGATCATCGCGCGCCCGCTGAAACAAAGCTGCAAAGCGATCCCGGATCGGGAGAAGGGCAGAAGGCAGGGGTTCCTCAGATGCGGCATACAGCTTCGCCATTAGTTCCGCTGCAATTTCGGTCGCCTGGTAGTCGCCGTGCTCGGCAACGATGTGAGAGAGCATTCGCTCCCCGGCATATTCGAGCAACATCAGATTGTTCTCACGACCGAGCAACCGGACTGCTCCCCTCCCATTGCGCCATACCAGATAGTCGGCCCCGCGCAGTTCATCAGCAATGTCTTCTATAGGTTTCAATCCCTTGACGATTGCAGGAGTCCCGTCTGGCAATGAAACTTTCCAAACGAGGCTGGAAAAGGTGTCCGCAATGAGAACAGGTTGCGAAACGTGCCAATGAGCAGGAAAAACAGGCGGCATGAACATCAACCCCAAGTCAGAGGGTCCAATCGCAGATAGAAGGCAAGGCGTTCGCGGTCGGGGGCTTCGATCCCCAATACATTGAATAGGACAGCGAAGGCGCGCTCTGCTTCATCTGGCGCTGCCCAGTTCTCTTCGGCGTTAGCAATCATGAGTGCCAAATCGGCATAGCGATCTGCTGTTCCGAGCCGCCCAAGGTCGATCAGACCCGTGCATTGAAGAGTTTTAGGGTCCACCATGAAGTTCGGCATGCAGGGATCACCATGGCAAACAACCATATCGGTGCGCTCTTGGTCGAGCCGCACCGGTAGCTCTCGTTCGACACGAGCCAAAAGATCGAGCTGCGGCGTACTCTTGTCCTCGTCCGGTAAGAAGTCGGGATTGACGGCATTGCGGGACACCACATCAACGGCGCGTCCGAACATTCGCGACAGCCTGCGCTCAAACGGACATTGATCAACCGATAGGCTGTGAACAGCGCCAAGTTGCTGCCCCATTGACGGCCACGCTTTGAGCAAATCCGCTCCAGACAGATCAGCCGCCGGTACTCCCGGAATTGCCGTTATCACCAAGCATGCACCCTCCTGTTCCTCCTGCCAGTTGATCACCTCGGGGCAAGCCACACCTCGACCTTTGAGCCAAATGAGGCGGTCACGCTCTCCAGCGAGCTCACCGCGGCGGGAAGCAGGTGCGATTTTCGCGAAGGCATGCCCGTCACCACGTCGAAAAACAAAATCACCAGATTCTCCGCCTCTGACAGGCAACCAGTCAGAATGCGATTCACCAAAAAAAATATTAGTTCGATTCAATGGAGGTTCCTTCAGTTTTCTGATGAAGCGCGGAGGTGAGAGGTGGTCCCACTTGTTTGAACAACTAAAAGCTTATTTATAAGTGATACTCTGCTCTAGTTAAGCTACCTTATTTTGTTGTGGTAGCTGGTCATAGTAAAACTCATCTGGAGTCATTTTGTCCAGACTCGAATGAGGTCGTTTCAAATTATAAAATTCAAAATATGCGTTTAATTGCTTCTTCGCATCCAAAACATTGCTGTAGGCTTTGAGATACACCTCTTCATATTTAACGCTCCGCCATAATCGTTCAACCATCACATTATCAACCCATCGACCTTTACCATCCATACTGATTTGAATGCCATTTGATTTCAATACATCAATAAATGCATCACTGGTAAACTGACTGCCTTGGTCTGTATTAAAGACTTCAGGTCGGCCATATTTTTCAATAGCTTCATTTAATGTTTCTATGCAAAATGTAACCTCCATACTAATCGATACTCTATGCGCAAGTACCTTGCGGCTATGCCAATCAATCACAGCACATAAATAAACAAAGCCTTTTGCCATAGGGATATACGTTATATCCGTAGACCACACTTGATTACTGCGCTGAATAGCCAATCCTTTGAGCAGATATGGATATTTACGGTGAGCTTGATTGGCCTGACTTAGATTTGGTTTACGATATAACGCATTAATGCCCATTTTCTTCATTAAAGTACGTGTATGACGTCGTCCTATATGATGTCCTTGACGATTCAATAAATCACGCATCATACGGCTACCTGCAAAAGGGTATTGCATATGTAACTCATCCATACAGCGCATCAGCTTCAGATCTGATTCACTCACAGGTTTTGGGCGATAGTAATAACAACCACGGGAGACTTTCAGCAGCTTAGCTTGCTTAGATACTGAAATCTGAAGTGAGTCATCGATTAACTTTTGTGGTTGAAGCGACCCAGTTTCTTCAACACACCTTCTAAAAAATCAATTTCTAATGCCTGCTCACCGATTTTTGCATGTAGTTTTTTTAGATCGATGGGTGGTTCTGTTGGAGCTTTTGATTGATCGAAAGCTTGCGAGGAAGCTGAAATCAGTTGATTTTTCCAGTCAATAATTTGGTTTTGATGAACATCAAATTCAGCACTCAATTCAGCAAGTGTTTTTTCTGCTTTAATCGCAGCAAGTGCTACCTTAGCTTTAAAGTCATTTGAATGATTTCTTCTTGGTCTACGTGTCATAAAATACTCCATATATTGATGTTTATAACATCATTTGGGGAGCAAAATATCACTTATAAGTGTTGTTCAAATTTCCTGATCCACCTCTGTGGCTCAACCTGCGAAAAGAAACGAGTTGCTACGTAAGTCCGAGAACATGCTTTCCATGGTCTCTGAGCTCGCCTTTGGGACCGACATATCGGTGGAGAGCACCCCGCTTCGTTCGTTCTCGCTCTTGTTCAACAGCTCGCGCGCCGACGACGCGATGACGGGATGAACGCCAGCCTCGCCGAGATGCGGCGTGTCCATCATGGCGCGCAAGGTCGCCTCGACCGGGCGGCGGGGATCGGACAGGAAATTGGCGACGCCCGCCAGCGTCTTGTCCTTCTCCGCATAGAGAACATGCAGGATCGCGCCGACCAGCAGGCTATGGCTGGTCTTTTCCCAATGATTACGCTTGTCGAGGCTGCCTTCGGGATCGACCAGAATATCCGCGATGTTCTGCACGTCGCGGACTTCCCACTCCCCCTGCCGCACCTCCAGCAACGGATTGTAGGCCGACGATCTGGCGTTCGTGGGATCGAACAGCAGGACGCGGCCGTGCTTCGCGCGAAAGCCGGCCGTCAGCGTCCAGTTCTCGCCCTTGATGTCGTGGACGATGCAGCTTCCCGGCCATGTCAGCAGCGTCGGCACCACCAGCCCGACGCCCTTACCGCTGCGGGTCGGCGCGAAGCATAAGACATGCTCGGGACCGTCATGGCGCAGATAGTCTTGCGTATGCCGGCCGAGCACTACGCCATCGGGGCCGAGCAATCCGGCCGCACGGATTTCCTTGTCTTCCGCCCATCGCGCCGATCCGTAGGTGGCGATGTTGCGGGCTTCCCGCGCTCGAATGATCGACATGAGGATGGCGGCGGCGATGGCGATGAAGCCGCCCGATACCGCGATGATGCCGCCCTCGACGAAGATAGCGGGCGCGTAGGCGTCGAAGGAAAACCACCACCAGAAGAAGGCCGGCGGATAATAGACCGGCAGGCCCGCCAGATCGAACCATGGCGCTCCAAGCTGGGGCTGGAAGCCGAGGCGAAAGGCAACCCATTGCGTCGCCGCCCACGTCATCACCAGAACGATGGTGATGACTACGGCGATCTGACCCCAAAGGATTCGGCCTCCGCGCAATGCAGGCTCCAGTCGGCAAAAGAGACGGAGCCGATCAGAGAGTAGGCAAAATCGGGACGGGCAACAGGAAAGAGGATGCCGGAGGGCTGCCGGATACTATCGGCGGCAAATAGGATGGATCGCCTGTGCCGTTATCGTGCCGGTCGAGTGCCATCCAGGAAACGATTGGGCGAATCGCCGTCACGCTTCATTTTGCCTGCGAGGTTGAGTAGATTTTTCAGTGCGGAGTTGCGATTGAACGGCGACCAGACGGCTGTAAAGGCAACCGGCTCCGGTTCATCGAGGAAGGGCAGGAAGACGATGCCGGTCGTCGGCAACAATGACGTTGCCTCGCCGACGATAGTGATGCCGAAGCCTTGTCCGACCATAGATAGCAGCGTGTCGCGCCCCACATCAAAGCGCCGGATCGACGGTGCGGGCCAACGCCCGGCAAGGCGCAGCACGATATGGTCATGGACCTGCGGGCCGGTGCCACCATAGCGAACAATGAAAGTCTCGCCGACCAGATCGGACCAAGTGATTGCGGACTGCCCGGCGAGGCGATGCCCATCCGATAGCACGGCCACCAGCGGTTCGGTCCAGATCGGTCGGGTATGGCAGTCGGGCATCTCGGGCTTGCCCGCGACGAACACCACGTCGAGCTGGTCAGCACGAAGCTGCATCACCGCATCGCGGGCTGTGCCTTCGGTGATCTCAACCTCAATGCCCGTATGTTCTTCCCGATAATGACGGATCAGCTCCGTGAGAAAGCTGCGTGGGATTAAGGCATGGATGCCGATGCGAAGCCGGCCGTATTCTCCTTGAGCTGTCATGCCTGCGGTCTTCACTGCGTGATCGAGTTGATCGACACCCGCCGTGACACGCTCCATGAAGTGCCTGCCTGCGTCTGTTAGCCGAACGCCCCGCGCATGGCGCTCAAATAGCAGGACACCAAGGTTATCCT
>NZ_VOYQ01000074.1:0-7363 GCF_013420195.1 Acinetobacter sp. YH01024 | reverse complement strand
ATGTTTCTCGCTTTAATAATTAAACTCATTTTTATTTACTCCTGTTTAGCTCTTGAAATTTTTTATGCAGCAAACAGGATTTAGGTGAAAACAAAAGCTAGCATCACAGTGTCCTCCCAAAAAAAAAGCTATTCATCCACAGGGTGGACAAATAGCTAGTCAATTAAGTTATAACTGGAAACTATGCACTAAAAGCATACTTATAAATTAAGCATACTTTTACTTTATATATCCGCATATATTCTTAAAGACACAACAAAAGCCCACCATTATAAAATAGTGTCACTATGCAAATAGTTGTGTCTTAACGAATGCGGATAGAATGCATAAACTTACCTAAAAAATAAAATTCAGTTTTATGATAACTTTACTGTTAAAAGAAGTCTAGACAACCTTGTTTTATGCTTGGATATAAGGCTTATTTTAAAATAATAGTAGTGAAGATTTTCTAAAATTAACATAATACACCTTATACGAAATACTGTTTTTTATTCGATATAAATCATAAACTTATACTAAGACGTTCCAGGGTTCAGCGCACTGGAACGGCTTTTTTGTGACTATTCACGTTCCACGCCTATTCTTTGATCAATGTTTCACGGTTTTAATTAAATAAACTGAATAATTCAATCTGCACGATTTAAGCGATTATCTTGAATAAGATCATCCAATTTATCTTCTAAATCTTCAATCTTATATTTGAGCGATAAAATAGAATTTTTTAAACGCTCATTTTCAGGAGCATCAGGATTTTTTAATTGATTAAAAATTTCTAATAATTCGTTGCGATTAGTGCTTAACCTTTCAATGTCACTTTCAATAGCCATTCTTGGTGTCCACAGAGCAAGTAAACTTTGCTCATAGTCTTTGAGTTCTTGATGGCTCATTGCATCTAATTCAGCTCTAGTTTTCATGGTTTAAAATCCGTCTTGCTATGAAGAGCTTTAAAAATCCGCTTTGCTGTTTCCTCTCTTACACTTTTCGGATCTCGTAAGATGCCACTAATCCAAAGGGCAAAACTAGGATAGTCCTGGAAGTTACTTAGGTCTGATAGCTCAGAAAGTTTAGATAAAATAGCACTGTACTTGTTAATTTGAGCATCAGACAGGTTGCAGAATATATCTATTGTTTTTGGATCTCGCTCAGGAGCTATTAATTTTGGCTTAGATTTTTCTTTCACAGTGAACTTAAAGCCGACAACAGAACGTCCTTTTTTAACTGGACTATAGTCAACTGTTACATCGGTAAATTCATTAATTTCATCTAATGAGCTCTTCAAAACTCTTCGTTTTAAGTTCCTCAAATCTCTATAAGATTCTGGTAAACCAAACTCTGTAAACATTTCATCTAGCGTTAATTCAAAGCCATTTTTTGCCTGATTTTTTTTCGCTAAATGGTAAAAGTCTATTGAGTAGTCTTTTTTTAATTTTAGAACTACATCTTTTTTATAACGAGTGTATGGATTGTATTTATCTAAAATTTTCAACATCACCAAAACAATAGATGTAAACCTTAAAGATATCCCTGCATCTTCATAAGTAGCATCAATTACCCAGTTAGAGTAGACCTTTTTCCCCCTATCATTAACGTATGAAAAGGACCGATCTACTAGTTTTTTTGACGCATTTTCAATTTGTTTATAAGCAGAATTGACTTTGATACCACAGTCATCAGCAAATTGTTGAGCAGATATTAAGATTTGATCTTGTTCACTTGCATCGATATTTCTAGCAATCGGAGAAGCCATAATTAAAATTCTTTTTTCATCTACAGACATGCTTTTAAAGCATTCAGTAACTTTGTTTTGAATAGCCATTGTTGTTACTGGATAAGATTTATCATAACTATTTTCTTTATTCATTCAGATATCAAACCTTATAAAAAATGAACATGATTTTTGTACCCTTATGAGAAAACAATGTACACCAATAAACATAAGGGTACAATAATTTATTTGTACCCTTTATCATGCTATTTGTACCCTTTAATCATGCTATTTGTACCCTTTTAAACGATAAAATCATGCTATTTGTACCCTTTATCATGCTATTTGTACCCTTTTAACGCTTGAAACTATTGCTGCATAAGGTTTTCAGAGGGTCTAAAAGCTTTTAAAAGCTTTTTAAAAGAATAAAAGGGAATTTATTTCCAAAGTGAGTTATTAAAACTGCCCTTGGTACTCGCTAAAGCTCGTACTCTATTGAAGCTCGTTTCACTCGCTTCGTGGGGGCAGTTTTTTGCATATATGATCAAGGATTCAAAAAGCAAAACATGAATAATGCATTCGCTATGCTCATGCTTTTTGACGAGCAAAAGCATCAATACTTCGCTCGTAGACACTCGCTAATCACTGTCCCCAGTAATTCAATAAAAAACGGTTTTTCAGAGGGGGAATAAGCAACCTTTCGTTGTGTCGCTCGTAGACACTCGCTAAAAGGCTCTCATTTGCGTTCTAAGCGATTTTATTTTTATCAACTATAGTTTTACTGTATTTCTATCAAAAGTCGCTAAAACCCCCGTTTTTTTGCGCTTAAATGGGATTGCTAAGGCGTGTAGTCATGGTTATTGTCATTTTCTGGCTTTTTAGGCTCATTTCTCTGCTGTTTTTCTTGTTCTTGGCGTCTTAAAAATGCCAAATGTTCTTGTTGCTCTCGTTCTTGTGCATAGCGTTGTTCTTGTTGCTCTCGTTCTTTACGTAACTGCTGTTCTCTAGATTCACGATCTTTTCGGTCGTTTTCGAGCTGTATTGCTATTTTTTGGGAAAACTCTTGCTGCGCTTCGGTCTCAATTTTTTTTGTAAAAGCCGCATGCAATTCTTGGATTTTTAGATCTTCCATTTCTTCTGCATATAGTCGCTTTTGTTTTTCACCATTTTGAGGACTAAAGTATTTATTTCCATAGTTATCTTCTTCAAATATATAACTATTTATGATCTCCAGTCTTTGATCGCGTACATACTCTTGATACTCAGTTTCTCTGCGTGATATTTCAGAAATTTGATGATCTATATTTGAAATTTGATCATTAAGTTTTCGTTGTTTAACAGTGATGTTCGGTTCGTCAAGTTTTGCAAAAGACTTTTTAGGCTGGAGCAGCTGATTTTCTTCTGTCCATTTATTTAAATGATCAGAATATCTCTCTTTTTTTTCTATTTCACTAAGACCAGAAATATGCTTTTGGATGTCTAGTTGGGTGTTGTGTTGGTCGATCAGGTCATTTATTTGATTGATCCATTTTGTTTTAAAAAATAAAGGCTCTTTTTTGCGTAGTTCTGATATTGCAGAACTCATCGTGTCTAATTTTGTTGTTAATTTTGATAATTCTTCATTTTGGAATTCATAAAGTTTCTGAGAAGTTTTTTCTGAATACTCAGCTTGAGAGTATTGAAACTGAAGCTCACTTCGTACTTTTTGAACAAGATCCTCAGATACTTTGATGTTTTCATCCAGTGCGATGACCTTTTTGATTTTTAAATTACGTAGCTTAATTTCATCATTTTTCAGACTAATTTCTGTAAATATCCCTCGTCTCCGGAGGTATGTCGCTTGAGGACCTTCGTGCTGAGTTGCTTCTAGGTCACTTTCCTGGTCTTCATAACTTCTGTGATCGACACGTTCATCAAATCCATTTTGTTCCAGGTGATGATTGCATAACTCTGCAAATGATTCTCTCCAGTGGCTTACAGTTTCTGTGCCATTGTCACGACTGAAGTCCCTATATTTTTTTGCTGAAAAGCCACCCTGCTCATTAATACTTCGGGTTGTGAACATGATGTGTGCATGGTAGTTGCGTTCATCACTTCCACTGTCTGTATGAGGTGCATGAATAGCAGCATCAACGATGACACCGTATTTTTTAACGAGGTTTCGGCAAAGTTCATTGAGCATATTTTCACGCTGTTCAGCGTTTAACTCACTGGGAAATGCAATCTCAAACTCTCTTGCAAGTAATGCATCTTTTCTACGTTCAACCTTTTCGACTTCATTCCAAAGTGTTTGGCGCTTGAGTAACTCAGTATTTGTATTTTCAGGTGCATAGATTTTTGTAAATTCGACACCAGTTTTTCTTGTGTAGTCTTGTTCTTTTCCATAAAAATCGCATACCAATTTTTCACTTGAACGATATGCAGCACAAGCAACGGCCGATCGTCCATTACCTCTACTAATCGTTTTAACTGAAAAATGATATATCGCCATTTTGCTTTTGCTCTTTATTTCGATTTATCGAAATTACCAACATGTATATGTTGGTCAGGGGATTACAAAGGGGATTTACCCCTTGTCGCACCATTGGATGAAATCCAATGGCTAAGTGCGCCCTTCGGGAAAACCACGATAGCATGGGCTGTCTTGAATTTCAATTCAAACAGACCTATGCTTGAGGGGGATTCCTTGAGATGGTGATGGTATGAGTGTTGAAACTTTAGAGCAAAAAATTGCAAAGCAAGAAGAACGATTAAGACAACTAAAAGCACAAAAACAAGCTATTGCTGCTCGTGAAAAAAAGAAAGTTTCTGATCAGCAACGTAAAGATGATACGAGACGTAAAATTCTACTGGGAGCTTGGGCTTTAAATAAATTAAAAAATGATGAATCGTTTAAACAGCAATTAGCCGATTTTGAGCAATTTTTAAATACGGAAAATAAGACCGAAGAAAATAAGCAGAAAGATAAAGATCTTTTTAATGGATTTATTTGGGATAAGACCTAAATTTCGCATAAGAAATTTTATGTTAAATGATTGTTAGAAATGCCCCTTGATCGAGGCATTTTCTATAAAGAATACTAAAAACTAATTAAAGCCAACCAAGTTTCAAAACAAGGCAGTTCTCAGCAATCATATTTTTAAATTATATAACTCCCAACTGAGCTTTTGCTCCAACGATAAGGCTTTCATTTTGAGTTTCTAAGGCAAATAAACCATACATCAAAGGAGAGGCCGCTGCTCTTTCTAAAGTCTGTTCATATAGTTTATTCCAAACTTTACCCCCTAGTTTTTCATACTCGATGATTAGAGTTTTGAGGCTTTCTTCTCCAAACAAAGTTACATGCCCAGCAAAATCAATCGCTGGGTCATCTATATGGGCTGTTGACCAATCAATAACGCCTGAAACAGCTCCATCCTTTGAAGCTAGTACATGCCCAGCATATAAATCGCCATGTATAAATTGGGTGAAATCTGCCCATAGAACATCATTATCCAACCATTTTCTGTAGCGGGTTTCCAATTGCTCACTTATACCAATTTCAGATTTTACTAACTGCAAATTGTTTGCTATTTCAGGTCTTAAATCTGAAGGTTTCATAATTTTCAAATCATTTTCCCGAACTTCTTTTTCAGGAATACTATGGATTTCAAATAAGGTTTTTGCCAAAGATGTTATGTATTTCGGGCTATCTTTGTCCATATTCCAAATTATTTCATAGGTTTCAGCATCCAAATTTAAAACAGGATTATCTTTAAGTATGGGATAAGCCACTAATTCTGTAGATGAAATTCTCCAATCAGGAACCTCTACAGAAAGATGTTTTTTTACCAATTCTAAAATGCGTTTTTCTTTCTTGATTTGTTCCCTCATGCCATCACGACGAGGAATACGCAGCAACCATTGTTGCCCCTTTGTATCAAGAGCAAAAACGACCTTAAAATCAATGCCCATTTCATTGAAATTCATTTTGTCCGTAAGCAACAAGCCGTGTGCTTCAGCAAGTGATTGAATATCTTGAATTGTCATTTTTAATTTCCTTTAAAGAGTTCAATAATTAATGTTCGGATTAGATTGGCTATCATTAACAATCTCTCTCAAAAGTCTTGATGATTTTGTGGTCTTTGATCTCGTAGATAATGTCAGCAATATTATCGACCAATTGCTTGTCATGAGATACGAAGATAATAGTTCCTGCATAGGACTTCATCATTGTTTCTAATGCGGCAATACTTTTTAGGTCAAGATAGTTTCCTGGTTCATCCATAAGCAAAATATTATATTTTCCTAAAAGCATTTTGGATAAAAGCAGTTTGATGATTTCACCTCCCGATAAGTCGGATAAGTTTTTTTGAATATCATTCGCTCCGATCCCCATTGAAGCCAATACTGCACGAATTTCCGCAACTGTGTACTCGCACTCTTCCTGCATAAAGGAGAGCACAGATTTATGCGTGTTAAATTTATATCCTGTTTGTGTAAAGTAGCCAATTTCAGCTTTTGGAGATATGGTTAATCCATCAGCACGTTCTGATATCATTTTTAACAAGGACGTTTTCCCTGTTCCATTCGATCCAGTTATAGCGACTTTAGCGCCAAGCGGTATTATAAAGTTAGCGTCATCAAAGATAGTACGGCTACCAAATTTTAAGCTCAGACCATCTGCCGTAATCGGGAACTTATTGTGCAGTTCTAGGGCTGAACTTTGACGAAAACGAATAGAACGCAAATGCTCTGGTGCTTGAATATCTTCTAATGCAGCCAAACGCTTTTCCATACTCTTAGCTGCCTGATACAGTTTTCTTTGCTTGGTGCCAGTCATTTTTGCATGCCCAAGTCGTCCAGCACTTTCGGTAGAGTTTTTGGATTTTTCTCCTTTTTTCTTATTGTCTAATCGATTAGCTTGCTGGCGTTTTTCTTGCACAGCAGATTCTAATCGCTCCCGTTCCTTCATCATCAGCTCATATTCTACGGCTTGGTGTTGTCGCTCTTCTTCTTTTTGACGCAAGTAATCCGAGTAACCACCCCAATATTCCGTAATTTTACCGTCTTTTAACTCCCATATCTTGTCTACAACCATATCAAGAAAATATCGGTCATGACTGATAACAAGTAATGCTCCATCAAATGCTTTAAGTTGACCAATAAGTAGATCTATTCCATTGAGATCAAGGTGGCTGGTTGGTTCATCCGCTAGAATGCCATGTACTTGTTGGGAAAATGCGGCAGCAATTTTTGCACGAGTTTCCTCTCCGCCACTCATTGTGTCGTTTTGTACATTGGAAACACCAAGGCGAGATAACATTGCCCGGTCTTCGACCGTTTCTATTTCGATTCCGCCCAGTTGGCTGATATGTGCAAAATCACCAAAACGCTGTAATGTCGCTTCGGCTAAAACAATTTCGCCATTAAGTACTTTGAGTAAACTACTCTTTCCTGCTCCGTTATCACCCACAAGACCAATACGGTCATAAGAGTGAATTTCCAATTCATCAATATCCAAAACATCACGCCCAGCATAATCCAAGCGTATGTTTCTCGCTTTAATAATTAAACTCATTTTTATTTACTCCTGTTTAGCTCTTGAAATTTTTTATGCAGCAAACAGGATTTAGGTGAAAACAAAAGCTAGCATCACAGTGTCCTCCCAAAAAAAAA
>NZ_VOYQ01000073.1:0-7859 GCF_013420195.1 Acinetobacter sp. YH01024 | reverse complement strand
ATAAGTGTTGTTCAAATTTCCTGATCCACCTCTGTGGTAACTCAACTGATGGCTCTAGTCCTCCTGTTTTTCAAGTCTATTCCTTATCCGCGATTCAGGTTAATACTTATTAATCATTTGAATTATATATTTAAGAAGGGAATCAAAGTAAAAATAGAAGGTTAGATCACTATAGTATAAGGCTTATTGTTAACATTAATTTGAATGCCTTTAGCGCTCGCCATTTCAATATCTTTTATTGCGCTTTGAATAGCCCGATCGAGAGTTTCAGCTTCTCTTATAAAATCTAAATAAATATCATCATTAGTTGAACATACTAGAGCATCATTGCAGCCAACTTCGAACAATCTATCTTCAATACAAATATTTGAGGTACTTAAATCAAGAATAAAAATAGTAAAGTTAAATTTTTTCATAAGAGTCATCATTAAATTTTTTCAATTGCTTGAATTGTAAATTTTATTAGCTTAATTGATTAGCGCTAATAATAGGTCATTGCTTAATACAATAATAGAAAATCAATATTAGGTGAAATTATTTTGAAGATCATACTTAGGCAAGATGATATTGGATCGGATTTCTTGCAACACTTTCATAAATTCATCCCCCTTGTATAGTTTTACCTGGTAGATCCAGCAACATAGGTGGAGAAATAATTAGAAATCTTCAAAGAACATAGTGATCGGTAAAATTATGATAAGTTTTTAATAAATATTATCTTTTGAATTATTCAGGGATATAAGTGTAGAGATTCACTCCCTTGTAAATCTAGGGTTCAAAAAGAAAAGTGTAGAAACACTTCCTTAAAAACTAGATATAGCCTGTTATTTGCTCACATTAAAGCGTGCTATTTAACTAATACATGTTATACGAACTCTGAACTGTCCAGATGAGATTGGCATTGTTGTTCATTTATTTATGATATTTAGTGTCCGTTAAGATAAGAATATTTTCAGGCTATCGATCTATTGGAGTGTTACATTTTGACTGGATTTTATCAAAAAAAGTATTACATTTTTTTTGACACGATTCCCTTAGGTAACCCCCCAAATTCATGCTAAAAAAAATGTAAGGTTTGTTGGCTTGGAAATTGGTTGTATCAAGCATTAGTCCTTAAAACTATTACATTTTTTGATACTATCTTCTAAGATTACCTAATAATGTATGCGGCTAAATGTATTACTAGGTTTGAAAAAAAATTATTGGGTATTTGAATAAGATAAAAGGGTAGATTGCCCTAAGCAATATTGAATAATCCTTCTGGGAAAAACGTTAAATGAATGACTTGCATGAATTGAATGGCCTAAAAAATATTTATCTTTATGATTCATATTTACCAAATAATTCTACAAAAATTGAATTGGGGGAAGGCAACTCTAATTTAACTGGTGCAAATGGGGCAGGAAAAACCTCTACCTTAAATTTAATCCCGATATTTTATGGGGCCCGTCCAGACAGATTAATGGATCGCTCTGCCAATAAACTCAATTTTACAGATTATTATCTCCCTCATGCGCGTAGCATGATTGTGTTTGAATACAACACACCGATGGGACTTTGCTGTGCTGTTTTTTACCGTAATCAGGATAAACAATGCTATCGCTTTATTCAGGGCAGCGCATCTGAGACTGTTTTTTCAAAATCTTCTATCGAATTCCATAAGCAACACAAGACTGTAAAAAGTCTGTTGCAAGAAATTGAAATTAAAGGTTATTACGTCAGTAAACAGATCGACAATAGCCTGGATTATGTAGCGGTTCTAACTAGCGATAAAAAACGTCTGAATCGTGATTTCAAATTGAGGGATCTTGCTTCTATTTTCTCTCTTAGCGGTAAAGGCCATGAATTAAAGCATATTGGGGCATCCACCCAGATCACCCTAAATAAAACCAACCTGTTAGATAACTTCAAGCTCATGTTGGTTGATGCTTTTTTAGAAAATGAGCAGATGATGAATCAGCGCTCAAATACGCTGAATTCTTCCAGCCTCATTGCTGATGTTCAGACATTACGGGAGTTTGATAAGGAAAAGCCAAAACTGCAACTGGGGATCGAGCAGCGACATGCTTTAATGCAGACTTACTCTTTGCTGGAGGCTTATCGAGGTCAGGCACTCAATAAACTAGAGTTTAATAATACGACAATCGCACAGCTTCGTTATCAGAGAAGCCAAGCTATTGAACATGCCAAAGCTGGATTAAAGGTGATTGAAAATGAGATTATTGCGAATAGCTCCAATGAATCACGGGCGAAAGGTGAGTTGGAAGGTTTACAACATAGTTTAGCTTTAATAGAGGAAAACGAGCAGAAATATAAAAATGCTGACATTCTGAAAAAACAGGAAGAATTCAGTAATCTTGCTAAGTACAAGCAGGAAGCTGAAGATGCGCGCCGTTATGTGGATGAGTTAGAGAAGAACCAGAAAGAAATTGTTCATAAATTTGAAAAACTTAAAAATAATGCCTTGGAAGAAAAAGACCGAGATTTAGCTGCTATTCATGAACGTAAGAATGAGGTTTCTAATTTAATACACAATTTGCAACAGGATAGGTCTCATGCAGTAGATCAACTGGCTTTGGATGAAAAAAATGAGCTTAATGCTTTCGAGCAAAGCAAACAGAATGAGCGCAAATTTTATGAAGATGAGGTTGATCACTGCAACAATTTGATTGCTGAAGCATCTAATCATACTCAGGAAGAGCAACAGCAAATCGAAGAGTACCAGCTGAATCTACACACTCACCAAAAAGCGATACGGAATAAGGAACAGCAACTCAACACAGCAAACGCTGATTTATCACGCCTAAAAAGCGAGCACACTCGAGCTAATGTAGATTTTGATTCAGCTAAACACCATTTAGATAAATCTACACAAACGGAACATCAGTTAAGAGATATCTTGTATCAGAAAAATACATTATTGAGCTTTCTGAAACAATGTCCTGAAGACGATTGGAAACACAACATTGCCAAACTGATTAATCCTAAATTATTTTTGCATACCGGGTTGAAGCCTTCTTGGGACTCAGAACAACAAAGCGGACATGTTAGTTTCTATGGCCTTCATCTTGATACTTCCAAGCTAGATCTTCCGGTTGAAGCCGAATCACTCAATGAATTGGAGCAGCGCCTTGCAAAGGCAACCACTATTTTGGAAGAGGCTAAAGAAAAATACAGCCATACTGAAAAAGCAGTGGCTGTAGCTGCCAAAGCAGTTCAGAATTTTGAGCTAAACCTCATTAAATTACAGAATGAGCTGCGTCAATGCCGAGAAACATTTGATAGTACCCAGCGTATATTTGAGCAATATAAGCAAAAGATCCAAACAAATGTAATGGATCGGAGAAAATTAGCTGAAGGACAACGTGATCAGGCTCGTCAGCGATTAAAATTATTCAATCAACAAGTAAATGTAGAACGCCAAATGATTCATGATCGTTTTGGCAATGAAAAAAACCAAATTCAGCAGAGTTATGATTTCAAAATTAAAGAACAATTAGAACGTAAAGCAATGTTGGATGAAAGATCTAAATCTGTGATTCATAAATGTGATAATAAACTCATAGATCTTGAATCTTTACGTAATAGTGAATTGCAGCAAAAAGGTTTGGATACTACGCTTTATCAAAAGGCACAGGATCAGCTAAAACAACTGAACCATAAATGTCATATCGTGAAAGATTATGAAATCATCTTGATGCAGTACAAGATTTGGTTCGAGCAGGAATACTCTCGTAAAACGGGGATCTGTACCTTAATCGGAAATCTCGAACAAGAAATTTATGCTTTCCGACAAAATTTTGACAAACTGAATGTCAAAACCGAAAAACTTAAAGAACAATCACGTCATGAAGTTAACCTTATTGAAAGCAATCTTCAGCAGGTTGAAGAGGAAAATACCAAGATAGCCTCTTTAAGAAACCGTATTAATTCAGTACTGGAAGGTATTCCGCATATTGAACAGCTTGAGGTTGCTGAGCCGGTTAGTTTTGAATGGTTTTACCGGAATACTGAGGATCATCTTAATCGTCAGAAAGAACAGCTCAAGGAGCTGAAACAATCCCTCAATACAGTACTAAGTATTTTACGCCAGAATAGTGATTTCGAGCTCTACAAGCAGTGGGAAAACCGTATGGCGCTGTTAGGTAATGTGAACACCACCACATATGATCTTTACGGTATGAAAGAAATCGAAAATATGCTGTTGGTGGATATTCCCACTAAAGAAAACCTCACGATCAATAGTTTTAAACTGGCTGCTTATGATTTACGTAATTATGGGCAATCTTTGGCTAAATTCCGCCGTAAGCTGAATGCGATATCTAAGGATCTTACGGAGCAAACCAATACAACCAATCCATTTACAGCGTTAGGTAATATTCAGATTGAATTACTTTCTGTACTTGATGGCCTCAATGTCTATGAGCAGTTAGATCGCTTTGAAAAAGATCTGGATGAAGAATCAATCCAGGAATCATCTCAGCTCATACTACCGAGTGAGAAGCTAATACGGTCATTTGAATCAGCTGTTAAAGCATTAGAAAAGTCGAATGTTCAGACTGACGATATCCGCTCTTTAGTCAAACTGCGTATCAGCTATGAGGAAAATAACCGTAAGGTTTATGTGAACAATGATTCTGATTTGCTTTCCGGCAGTAGTACTGGCTTATCACGATTAATTGTCATTATTATCTTTACGGCTTTAACACGAAAACTATGTCCAGATATCAATACAGTCATCCATGTACCACTCGATGAAATCGGCCAGTTTGATTCACAAAATACAATGCGATTATTCGAGTTGATGCAAAAGCAGAATATTTATCTGGTCTGCGCTCAGCCGAACTTATCCAGTGAATTAAGTGAAAGCTTTGTGCATAAGAATGATATCGACCGAAACTTCGGTATACGCAAGTTTAAAACCCAGAAAAACGAAAAACCTAATCCGCTTTTAGCCTAGTGGGGACCTATTATGCAAATTGCTAAATCAATTTTTTCTGACATTGTAAATGTTTTAATTTGTGGGGGAATTATTGATGAACATGTTCACAAAGATCTCTACCACAAGCTCCAAGATGATCTGGTCTTGGAGGAAATAAATAATTATCTCGATTGGATGGGAAAAAAGTGTGTCCGTACCAAAGATAATTATGGGTTCTACTGTGTCTTTAGTGAAAGTCGCAAGAACAAAGCAACCCGTGAACTTCTAAGAAAACAGTTCAGCGAAATTGTGTCGAAAATGGAGCCCTTGAATGACTGGCTTCGCTTATGCCGTTCAATAAAAGACAATAGCCGTATCATGCAATGTGGGGATACGGTGACTTATGGTGAACTCATCACTGAGGTTGAACGATCTCCACTTATTATGTCGCAACTCAAAGAGTTAGTCATCAAATTAGGTAAGGCATCCACCTCACCCAAAGAGCAGATTAGCTCTGTGCTTCAATACCTTGTCAGCAATCAATATCTGCATCCAACCGGTAACACTGGCACGACTTATATTGCGACAGCTAAGTGGTCTGTTTTCTATGATGAGCTAGAATACATTTGTACTTTTAATGGCATCAATTACGATGAAATACCTGAACCGGAGCAGGGCGAGCTGATATGAGTGAGTTAGAATATCCAGCAGCCAAAGCGGCAAAAGCGCTCAACAACTACATTGAGCATATCGGTAATGCGATTGTATTTAACAACGCAATTGTGCCTGTAACTGATGACAATGAGTATTTAATCAAAGTATTGAATAAAGCAGAACTTGGCTATTTCAACACTGAAAAAAATGGCTTTAACTTATACAACCACGTGATTTCATTCGTAACGTATTATGAGAAAAAACGGAGGGTTACTGACAGCTCTAAACAGATTCATAAACTTATTTCAGATATTCGTGCCAATATCAGTGAATTTGAAACGACCAAACTCAAAAGTGTAGAAGATGCTGAAATTTATAAGGATGAAATTAGTGAAGGTATTGTTGAATTAGCCAATACTATTTTTGAGAGCTGCTATGATTTCTCCACCCAAGCACTTCAAGACCTGGCATTGTTTAACAATCTTGAGGTCCGTATTCAACGCATTGAAAAAACCATCAGGATTTTAAGTTCATTGACTGAAGTGATGGGCGCACTTTCAACCAACGCAATGCTTGAGCTTGGTGCTTCAGATAAAGATCTTGAAAGTTTGGTGGTAAATAAGCTGATCCCCGTATTCATTATCTGTAGTAAAGAGGTGAAATACAGTGCTTCTAAATTAAACAAGCAGTTGTTTGATTGGAAACAAGAATTATCTTCGCAGAAAAAAAGCAACATGGTGGATGCTTTCCACCGCTTTTTAAAAGGAAAATCTACATTAAACCTGGAGTTTGATGAAGCGACGGCGTCAGAAGTTTTTTATCATGTGCCATGCAGTGAACTCATCAGCTATGCAGATCTGGATGCTGATGAAGAACAGGAAACGCTACGTGAACTTGGCTCAAAAGTATTTGCCAAGCGTGAAAAACGGATAGAGCAGAATAAAAATCAAGAAAATCTGCCAGATGTTAGAGAAGGGAGTGAGGTTGTTGAACAGCCTTTAACTGCTTTAGAAATTGCTACGAGTAATTTCTTTGATGCATTGCTTGTGGATGGGGGAAAACATCAACAATTGAGTGGCGTTGAAACATATGAGCTGCTAATGCCAGGATGCGATATCGATTTTTGGCTGATCGCTTTAACCAGCCACTATAGAAACCGATTCAAAGATAAATTGAACATGGAATTTGTCGAAACTATAGATCCTATATTTGATGGAAATAGTTGTGTATCTGATGTCATCATTTCTCGAACTGATAAATTGCAACAGATTGCCTGATAGGAGAATATGAGTGACATTTGGTATACGTGAACTATCGGTAATTCAGACGGCATTGCAATTAAAAAAGCGGTCTATGGCATTCAATAAAACCTGGCAAAAAGTTCATCAGGATTATCAGATTGGTACGGTCCATGGTAAGGAGCTTCACCTTACATCCAAAGAACTGGAGTATTTGGAGCGCTGTATCTATGCAAAACAGGTTAAAGTCGCTCCTGAACAGTCTCTGAATTTAGAATCTGATCGTATGGATTTGTTAAACTTTTTGAAAGATGAAAAGTCTGGTGGATATTCTGTATTCGGCGATCAACTTGTATTTGCATCGGTGCATGCAAAATTGCCATTAAAACAGGAAGAGGTAACGATTGGATATAAGGGCTTAGTGCCCACGGTTCATGCCCATGTGTTGTGTTGCAATAAGATTGAAAAACTGATTATTGTTGAAAATGGAACGATGTTGACGAGACTGTTTGATTGGTATGAACAGCTACCTGAAAAATGGCAAGACAGTCTATTTTTATATCGTGGTCAGGGTCAAAATGCACGTCAGGTGTTTGAATTACTAGCCAAACTTCCCGAACATACTGAAATTGCATTTTATGGTGATTTTGATCCATTCGGGTTGAACATCGCTGCTCATTTCCTTAAACGTAGAACAATGTCGATATTAATTCCTGAATGCTGGAATGAAATCAACCGAAACCATGTGGACAATAACACTACGAAATTTTTTGAACAGATCCATAAAAGTCATGATCTTTATACTGATACTGTTCAGCCTTTAGCTATTAGAAATTTGTATAGGCATATACACATCAATCAAATTGCTCTCATGCAAGAAAATGTGAATCGGTTAGGGCCTTTAATTGAGTTAAAGGTTGATTAAAATTCAGTTAATATCTATTTTAAAGAAATATTTAAATAAAAATATTTAGTGATAAATTGTTTTTTAATTGTAGTATTCAAAAGGGATTTGGTAAGAGTGGAAAAATATTTTTACAAATACA
>NZ_VOYQ01000072.1:0-8366 GCF_013420195.1 Acinetobacter sp. YH01024 | reverse complement strand
TTGGAATAAGAGAATGGGAGTGCATGAGCTGTGGTACAGCTCATGATCGAGATATAAACTCAGCTCTAAACATTCTTGCGCTTGGGCATAAGCGTCTAGCTGTAGGAATCACCCTCTTTTAAGGGGGGGAGGATGTCAATGAGATGAATTTTCAGTCTATAATACGGGGCTCTTATTAAAGCTTGGCTCTAGTCGAGATTTACTCTCTCTTACTTTAATCTCTGGAAACATTGCAATGAATGCGGCCGCTTCACAAGACACTCCTCTCGTTGGAATTATCATGGGTTCTCAATCGGATTGGGCAACGCTAGAAAACACTGCCAATATGCTCAAACAGCTTGGCGTCCCATTTGAAGCGGAAGTAGTATCTGCACACCGAACTCCAGATCGATTATTCGAATATGCCGAAACCGCACGTGATCGTGGTATTCAAGTAATTATTGCCGGTGCTGGCGGCGCAGCACATTTACCAGGCATGTGTGCAGCCAAGACTGATTTGCCTGTACTCGGCGTACCGGTAAAATCATCGATTCTAAATGGTGTTGATTCACTGCTTTCAATTGTACAAATGCCTGCAGGGATTGCTGTCGGTACTTTGGCCATTGGCCCAGCGGGTGCAACCAATGCGGCGATCATGGCTGCACAAATTTTAGGTTTAACACGGCCTGAAATCGCAAAAAATGTTGCAGATTTCCGTGCTGCGCAAACCGATAAAGTGGCGAGTAAAAATATTCCGGGTCAAGCTTAATTAAGGGGCATTTCTCATGGATAAAACCATTGGTATTTTTGGTGGTGGCCAGTTGGGTCGTATGATGGCGCAAGCGGCATTACCTTTAAACATTCAATGCACCTTCTTTGAAGCGAGTACCGACTGCCCTTCTGCAGCCCTAGGTCCAGTGATTTCGACCCAAGCTGAAAATGGCTTGCAAGATTTCATTCAGAGCGCAGATGTTTTCAGCTTAGAGTTTGAAAATACCCCGCTGGCAGATGTTGATGTATTGACCAAAAACAAAGCATTGCACCCACCGCGCCAAGCTTTAGCGATTGCACAGCATCGTTTGTCTGAAAAAGCCTTGTTTGATGAGTTGGCTATTCCAGTTGCACCCTATAAGGCCGTGACGTCTTTAGAGAG
Organism: Acinetobacter sp. YH01024; assembly: GCF_013420195.1. Taxonomy (NCBI): domain Bacteria; kingdom Pseudomonadati; phylum Pseudomonadota; class Gammaproteobacteria; order Moraxellales; family Moraxellaceae; genus Acinetobacter; species Acinetobacter sp. YH01024. The sequence goes on along the minus strand of NZ_VOYQ01000072.1, from coordinate 7,234 downwards.
TTTAGAAGCCGCTGTTGCTGAACTGGGTTTACCCATCGTACTGAAAACATCGCGTGGCGGTTATGACGGTAAAGGTCAATTTGTGCTACGTAGCGCTGAGCAAATGGATCAAGCATGGGCTGAACTGGGCCCTGCTGGTGAATTGATTGCGGAAAGCTTTGTAACCTTCTCACGTGAAGTCTCAATCATTGCGGTGCGTGGTCAAGACGGTGATGTGAAAACATGGCCATTGGCGGAAAACCACCACCACAACGGCATTTTGTCGCATTCGATTGTGCCTGCGCCAAACAGCGCAGACTTACAACCAGTTGCGCAAGACTACATTACTCGCCTGCTCAATCATTTGAATTATGTCGGTGTTTTGACGCTAGAACTGTTTGTGACCGATAAAGGCTTATATGCCAATGAAATGGCGCCACGTGTGCATAACTCTGGGCATTGGTCGATTGAAGGCGCAGTGTGTTCACAGTTTGAAAACCACATTCGTGCTGTAGCAGGTCTACCTTTGGGTTCGACTGAAGTTGTTCGTCCAACGGTCATGGTAAACATCATTGGTCAACATCCGAAATCTGAAGATGTATTGGCACTGAATGGCGCGCATTTGCATCTGTATAACAAAACAGAGCGTGAAGGTCGCAAAATTGGTCACATCACTTTAATGCCGAACGATACCGCTGAATTAACAGCTTTATGTCGTGCTTTGGCGAAAATTTTGCCGAATCCACTGGCACTTAGCGAAGATATGACCATTTAAACCTGAGTTTGAATGATAAAAAAGCGGTCATGCACATGGCCGCTTTTTTTATCGCTGTAGTTCGGGCATCATTGCGCCTCTTTGCAAAATCACACCGCTTATCGGTGAAACGATAAGAAACTATGGATCATAAAGTGTTCGTTCGTTTATAAATATTCTGCGTTAATCTTCGTATGATTTTTTGTGTATCAATAGCCTGTGATGTGTGTGAATCAAAATCAAAAATAACCAAAGCGTTTTGAATTTAAATTGTGTTTTTGAATTCAAACTATGAATTTGAATTCAAAAAATCCGATACCAAAAGCAATGAATTCAAAGTTTATGAATTCAAATTTGAAAAAATGAATTCATTTCGCTGTGTTTAAATTTAAAATTTGAATTTAAAAGTTGCTCAGACTTATTGGATCTATAGGGAGTGTATTTTAAAACCTATAATATTTTGATTATTAATAATAAAAATAAATTTTTACCCCATTTTGCATTTGTGGGTAATTTTTTATGCGCCTAATTTATTTTAAATTTAAAAGTTTTGAATTTAAATTTAAACCGCTGTTTGGTTTCTAATGAATTTAAAGTTGGGTTGTGGATAACTGCTTTTGAATTCAAATTTTAAAAATGAATTTAAATAAGTATAAAATATGAATTTAAATTTACGTTTTGAACCTTTAACTTTTGCTTTGAGCTGCTATTGTTAAAGCAACAATTTAAATTCAAAAAAGATCTAGGGTATGAAGCATCACTTAGGATTTGTTTTCGGGACTGCTTTATTGGCAATAACTCAGGCAAATGCCGAGTTGATTATTAATGGTCAGTCTGTCAATGCGTCGAGCATGCCTACAACAAGCAGCATTTCACCACAAAATAACTTTCAAGGTTGTTTAGCCAATTTGCGCTCGCAAGCAATGAATGCTGGTGTGAGTGCATCCACTTATGATCGCTATACACAAAATTTAACACCTGATTATTCTGTGATTGAAAAGCTCAACTATCAGCCTGAGTTTTCAACTCCGATTTGGGACTATCTGTCCGGTCTGGTAGATGAAGAGCGTGTACAACTGGGTCAGCAGAAATTGGCGCAGCATCGTGATGTATTAAACCGTGTCGCAGCGGCTTATGGTGTGCCTGCTGAAACCGTGGTCGCGGTTTGGGGTGTGGAGAGTAATTTTGGTGATATTGCGGGTAGCTATCCTTTATTACAGTCATTGGGCACTTTAAGTTGTGAAGGACGCCGTCAAAGCTATTTCCGTGGCGAGTTTTTTGCAGCCATGCGGATTTTGCAGCGTGGTGATTTAAATGAATCACAATTGAAAGGTTCGTGGGCAGGTGCATTTGGTCATACCCAATTTATGCCGAGTACTTATGAAGAACTGGCCGTGGATTTTGATGGTGATGGCCGCCGTGATTTGGTATCGAGCACCACGGATGCGTTGGCATCTACAGCCAACTTCCTGAAAAAGCGTGGTTGGCAAACTGGTCAGCCGTGGGGCTTTGAAGTCAAAATTCCGGATGGCATGTCGATCAGTGGAGAAAGTCGCCGTAATAAAAAGTCATTAGACAGCTGGATGAATCGTGGTTTGCAGCGTGCCGATGGTACGCCGTTAATTCAAGGTAACCTTTCTGGATCAAGCCAAGCAGGTTTAATGGCACCGGCTGGGGCAAGTGGGCCTGTGTTCTTAGTGTTTAAAAATTTCGATGCAATCTACAGCTATAATGCGGCAGAGAGTTATGCATTAGCGATTGCGCATTTATCCGATCGCTTGCAAGGCAAGGGTGGCTTTAGTACGACATGGCCAACCGATGATCCTGGGACTTCACGTGCGGAACGACGTGAGATTCAACAATTTTTACTTAACCGCGGCTATGACATCGGTAAAGTGGATGGATTAATTGGAGATAAAACCCGTCAAGCCATTCGACAAGAGCAAAATCGACTGGGTTTAAGTCCAACAGGTCGGGCGGGACAGCAGATTTTACGGGCATTTCGTAATGAAAATGCGAAAAATATGATGCGTTAATTCATCAATAATAAAAAGGTCTGCAATTGCAGACCTTTTTTATATGTTTTTGACTCTTAAACCGCAGTGATTGTACCTAAGATACGATAGCCAGCAGCACCCGTCACACTTGGTAAATTTGCACTAAGCTGATTGACAAAGCGCATCGCCAACCAAGCAAAGGCTGTGGCTTCCACCCATGTTGGGCTTAAGCCTAAATCTGCGGTACTTTGCACCGTCCATTCATGTTTACGTAAACGCCAGCGCAGTTGCTCTAATAGGTGCGAATTGTATGCACCACCACCACAGACATAGACTTCACCAGTATCCATATCAGAACGGTAAATGGCTTTTTTAATGGCGCGTGTGGTGAGTTTCATTAAGGTTGCTTGAATGTTTTCTGGCGTATCTTCGAGTTCGTCATATTCGAGATCTCCACGCCAATCGAGAATCTGTTCATCTAACCATTCTAGATTGAAGTCTTCACGACCTGTGCTTTTAGGTGGTTCCTTAGAGAAAAACTCATGCGCTTGTAAGCGGTCGAGCAGACTGCGAATAGGTTGACCATAAGCTGCCCAGTTGCCATTTTCATCATACGGCTGACCAGTATAACGTTCGCACCAAGCATCCATTAAAATGTTGGCAGGGCCTGTATCAAAGCCATAGACATCTTCAGGTTTGCCTGCAGGTAACATGCTGACATTGGCAATTCCGCCCAAGTTTAAAATCACACGGTGAATAGTATCATGTTGGAAAAGCGCTTGATGAAACGCAGGAACTAAAGGTGCGCCTTGACCGCCTGCAGCCATATCACGGCGGCGGAAGTCTGAAATCACCGGGATTTTAGTGAGTTCGGTGATAATGTTTGGGTCGCCAATTTGTAGGGTAAAACCATGTTCAGGGCGATGACGGATGGTTTGTCCATGCGAGCCAATCGCCTTGATTTGACTACGATCTAGCTCATTCTTCTCGATCAACTCATTGATGCCATGACCGATCATTTGAGCTAAAGCAACGTCTGCCTTACCCATGCGATCAATTTCGTTATCATCAGGCAAGGTGAGGGCCATCAGTTCATCACGAAGGTCTGGGTCAAAGGGAAGTGTGAGCGTCGCATGAATCTCTAAAGGATCAAAAGAAGCAGCAACAATATCGACACCATCCATGCTCGTGCCGGTCATTACCCCAATGTAGATCGCTGTCATGATGATTCTTAAGCCTGCAATGTGCTGAAAAAGTGTTAGTATATCGCACAAATTGTATAACTGATCTATTTGGATTTTGTGATGTCAAATTTCCTGCCGGCTGAAGAACAACTTGCCCTCATCCAACGAGGCACACATGAGATTATTTCTGAAGAAGATCTTCTTAAGAAATTAAAGCAGAATCGCCCATTAAAAATTAAAGCGGGTTTTGACCCGACTGCACCTGATTTACATTTAGGTCATACGGTTCTGATTAATAAATTAAAAGTTTTCCAAGATTTAGGTCATGAAGTTTACTTCCTGATTGGTGACTATACAGCCATGATCGGTGACCCAACGGGTAAGAGCGCTACGCGTCCACCGTTGTCACGTGAAAAAGTTTTAGAAAATGCTAAAACTTATCAAGAACAAGTGTTTAAGATTCTTGATCCTGCGAAAACTAAAGTTGTGTTTAACTCAGAGTGGTTTGGTCAAAAAACTGCTGCTGACTTGATTCAGTTGGCTTCACAGCAAACTGTGGCACGTATGTTGGAACGTGATGACTTCACTAAACGTTATAACAGCCATCAACCAATTGCGATTCACGAATTTTTATATCCATTGGTGCAAGGTTATGACTCAGTTGCGCTAGAAGCGGATGTAGAGTTGGGTGGTACAGACCAAACCTTTAACTTGCTGATGGGTCGTACATTACAAAGCCGTTATGATCAAGAATCTCAAGTGTGCATTACTGTGCCAATTCTTGAAGGTTTAGATGGCGTAAATAAAATGTCTAAATCTTTGGGTAACTATATTGCCGTATTTGATGCACCGGGTGCGATGTACCAAAAAGTGCTTTCAATGCCAGATGATTTGATCGAACGTTACTTTGACTTGTTGAGCTTTAAATCGATTGAAGAAATTCAACAGTTGCTTAAAGAAGTGGCTGAAGGTCGTAATCCACAAGAAGTGAAGAAAATTCTTGCACTTGAATTGGTTGAGCGTTTCCATGGCGCAGAAGCTGCGGCAAATGCGCACAAAGGTGCAGGCAACTTGATTACTGAAGGTGAACTTCCAGAAGGTACACCAGAAGTGACTATTTCTCGTGGCGCATTTGGTGGTGAGATTTTCATTACTTCTATTTTGCGTGAAGCGGGTTTGACTAAAAATGCAGCTCAAGCAAAAGATGCAATTGGTCGTGGTGCAGTGAAAGTGGATTGGGAAGTGGTTGATGCAGGTTATGCTGTGTCAGAAAACAAAACTTTGATTATCCAAGCGAGCAAAAAAGCGATCGCAAAAGTAACTTTTACCGACTAATAAATTCTTGAATTTTTAGTTAAGTTATTGAATTAAAAGCAGGCTTCGGCCTGCTTTTTTTTACCAATTAATATATTAATAATATAAATAAGCAAATTCAAAAAAAACCTTATAAAAACAACACTTAAATTTTTCCAAATGTGTTGCATTTCTTGAATTTTATGTATAAGATTTATTCATCTAGAGAGATATATACCATCTAGAGGGTACATAACGATAACTCCACTTTTTATAAGTCTCTTCCCCAAGGGACTCTTTTTTTAGTGAGTTAACAAATAACTATAATAACTACACGATGGATCGACTAAAGATTCAATTCTAAGGGAAAGATTTTGGGAGAGATCTTTCCCTTTTTTATTTGTAAAATTGAGCTATTCCTTTCAAAAATCACATTCATTTCTGTATTAAAGACTTTAATCGCGCCAGAAAAAAAGCCCGATTCAATCGAGCTTTAAAATGTCTTTACTCAGATAGATGTTCATGGAGCTTGGTTTTAGGGCTTAGAGCCAAATTGAATGAAGCTTAATTTAGGTAAAATCCGCTTGACTAAAGTCCCCACTAAAAGTGCGGTAATAATGGTGCCTTCACGTACTCCGATGACTTGATGTAAGACCAGCCAACTACTGATAACTGCAATACTGACCAAGAGAATGTCGCCATAGGTCTTACAATTGCCAAAATCAAGGCGATAACGAACAGCAATGGCTTGATAGAGGCCTTCTGCGGCCAAGAAGACTAGACTGGCTTTGACCACTAAGCTCACACCTAAAGCAGTAATCAGGCAACTTGCCAAGCAAGCCAGGAGTTGAAGTGGGTAACTTTCTATGCTCCAGCCTTGGGTCAGCCACATTAAACCGTCAATAAATGCACCAAACAAAATTCCCACGGGTAATTGCAACCACTGTATCCACTGAAAGCGTGATTTTAAGATCAGCATTTGCAGCAGGATCATGACGATATGCATTAATACTGTTAATGTGCCGACGGTGGGAGGAAAGATATAGCTAAAGCTATAGGGCACCGAGGAAATAGGGGATGTCCCTAAATTTGAATGTATAGAGAGTACGACACCAAAAGCCAAAAATCCTAATCCGCCTAATAGTAAGAATAAGCGTGGAAAAAACTGTGTTGGCATCCTGCACCTAAAAAATAAAAAGAGTGTACGTAAAACGCAGCCTGCGCTCTATGCGTCTAAAGCCCAAAAATAGTGGCTTTTTATGACTGTGATCGTTAATAGTGATTATTCAAATAAAATAGGCTGTATTTTTATCAGCAAAAATGACTAAGCATGTAATTAAAATGATTTTTGCAAAAACAGGCCTTATGGAACAATGGTCAAAAATCAAAAAAGAGCAACAACATGGCGTATTACGATACCGATAATCATGATGAACAGATTGATCGAATCTTGAGATATTTATTTGATCACCAAACCACACAGTATAAGCGAGCATTATTTTGTGAGGCGCAGCAACAATTACATGATTTGGATATCGCAGCACAGTACCAACTATTTGCATTGGTACGAGAACAACTCCCTCGACGTGCCAAGCTGCTATTTTCTGCCGAGGATTTCCGTGGAAAGCAACAAGTCATCTTGGAAGTCATGCAACATTTAGCATTTGAACGTTAAAAAATGCTTTGAAATATAAAAATGCACGCAAAAAAATGTCTATAAAGCTTGAATCGGTGTGATGACAGAAAAAAATGATGTGCTTTGAGGAAGAAAAGTAGACTAATGATCAATAAATAATCAAAGCTACTTTTATTAGATTTAAAAGCGCTGAAAAAGATTTGCTAGATATAAGAAATTTACTTAATTAAATATCGACTATTTGCTAAAAATTTATAAAAAATGCCTCTGTACACGACAAATTTCATAGGATCCTTGTCCTATCAGGCTTTTTCTTTCTTAAAATTGCTAGCACTTTCTTAAATTCTTCTTTTTTTCCAAAACCAATCAAACGTAGAATAGCCATTTGAAC
>NZ_VOYQ01000071.1:0-8628 GCF_013420195.1 Acinetobacter sp. YH01024 | reverse complement strand
TGACACGTTATTCAATAATATATAGGATTTAAACTTAAATGATGATTTCAAAGGTTAGGGCAACATTCCCCTTCGATCGAGATCGTCATTTTTTAATTTACTGTTATAGTGAAATTAAAATAAAAAGAGCACTTCATTGTCAGGTAAATCAAGATGATGAGTGCTTTTTTTATGTCTATGATATGTACCAATCTTAAATGGAAACAGATATTTCGCATAAGAGATTTTATGTTAAATAGAAAGTTAGTCAGGTTTACTGTGAAAAGCAGACAATAAACCTGACGTAAAGAGTTTGTGAATTATTTAAGTAAAGTGTCTTTAAACATAGGTGTTAAAAGCTTATTCCCATATTCACTTAGGTGATCTCCATCACGATAAATAGGTCTATTCTTGTATGTGGAAATACATTCATTATTTTTACATAATATTTTAGATGCATCTAAAACTTCCACATTACATTTATTGGCACTTCTATTAATAATTTTTCGTATTTCTTCTGATCGACTCAAATAGCTATCATATGAAATTGATGTTTTTTCATTTCTTCCATAAAAAGAATTTTTAATAATCTTTTGTGGAGCATTAAAACCTAGTTCTGGGATAGGTTGAATAATATAAATTGGATTGTTTGTGGCAATCTTACATAAAGTTTGCTCTAAGTTTTTTTCAAATGCAGCCAATCTATTTTTTTGAGAAACTTTGGGATTATTTTCAAAATAAATTAATGGCTTAGATCCTTCAGGTGGTATGCGGTCAGGATCATTCTCTCCTATTAAATAGCTTGGATATCTTCCTGCTAAAATAATAGGAATATTTTTGTATTTTTGAGATTGAATTAATAATAATCGTTTTTTATTAATTTCAGGACAAATGCTTTGTTTATCATAATATTGTAAATTTAAAATTAAAGGACATGACGATGTAGATAAAGAAAGGACTCCTTCTGATTTTAAATCAAAAATAGAAGATAGCGATGTTGTTAATGAGTCAGCATGACTATCACCTATAATAATAGCTTTAATATTAGACGATTTCCCTATAACACATTCATAGAAATCTTGCTGATCACATTTATAAGGATTTGAATTACGTTTTTCTTTTTCAGCAATTTGAGCTGTTTTTGAAAGTCGTGAAGCTATTCCATCAGTTGTTTTTATAGTATAACCACAGGCTAAAATAACTAAAAATATATAAAAAGGTCTAACTTTATATATTTCTTTCCATGATGAATATCGTGGGAAATTAATCTTTTCAATGAATTGATAACTTAAGAATCCAAGTAAGATGGAGAGTGGAATGCCGTATACCCACCAATTTTCAAATGCAAAGTAGAATCCAAAAACGACTAAAGGCCAATGCCATACATAGATCGAATAAGACCATTTTCCGACATAGTTAAAAACTATGTTATTGATGATGAAATTATTTTGGAAGTTACTTACGATAATTAAATATGCACCAAAGACAGGTATTATTGCCATATAACCAGGCCATAATGTATCTTTTGACATTAGGAAATATGAAGCAACAATAAGTACAATACCTAATGATTGAATTGTAATTTGTTTTATCTTACTTTTAACTGACCAAGGATATAAAAACGCCAACCCACCGAGTAACATCTCCCATGCTCGGCTTGTAAGTAAGAAGTAAGCAGTCTTACTGTCTTTGTAAGTTGCATAAATACAGTAAATAAAACTCGCTAGAAATAATCCTATAACAACACGTTTTAGATTTGTAAAACTGAAATATTTTTTTAGAATGACAATGAGAATTGGGAAGAAGATATAAAATTGCCATTCAACAGATAGTGACCATGTATGTAGTAACCACTTTGTATGCTCTGCTGTATCAAAATAACCACCACCTTTTGCAAATAAAAGATTTGATATAAATAAAGAACTTTTCTCAACTTGTCGCCCTAAGTCACGATAGTCACTAGGGATTAAATAGAACCAACCAAATACGAGTAAAACAGCTGACATTGCAGCTAATACAGGGATGATTCTATTTGCTCTGGCGTTATAAAATTTGAATAAATTAAAGGTCTTTTTTTCCACGCCACTAAAAATAATCGATGTCATTAAAAAGCCAGAAATAACAAAGAAAACATCAACCCCAGCAAATCCACCTGGTAGCGATTGTGGATTAAAGTGAAAAATAACTACAGCAAGAACAGCAATTGCTCGTAATCCGTTTATATCGTATCTAAATTGCATAGAAAAAGTGCAGTAAATCAGTAAATTGGCATATTCTATAACTTAATGAAATTGAAATCAGAATTAATTATTAATTTTAAGTTTTCCTAAAATTAACATAATACACGTTATGCGAAAGGCCCTATTTACGGGCCTTTTAATCATCTGATTAACATAAAATCTCTTATGCGAAATTTAAGAAAAAGCTTTAGCATTTTTTTCTGTCTCTTCTTAATCGTTGATCTTTAGGCTTTTGCTTATTTCGTTTATTCAAATAAATCTGATCTGCATTTCGACAAGCCACTTCAAAATCTTTCATACTCCAAGCCTTCTTGGCAGTGAAGCGTACATAGTGTAAGTTTTTTGGAAAATACATTTGATTCAGCTTCTTCTGCTCGGGATTTCGGGCATTTAATATCGATCTCATTTTAGCCTGTAACGTGCCAATTTGATGACGTGTACCATGAAAATTCCCCTTAGAACTCAATCTAAAAGTGGCTTCTTTCAAACGATCAGCCTGTTCAGTCGAAATGAAATCAATTTTTTTATTCAACTCCCGCGTTGCCGACTTCATAAATTCTTGCGATAGATACCAGGTAAAACGGATTTTCTTCTGAGAATATCGTTGAAAAAACTCCAAATGCTTTTTACGAACCCCGCGTAATGCACGAGTTAGCTCTTTCAACCGCTCGTTATAGCTCACGTCATCGTTAAATTTAATTCCAAACCGTTGTAGTAAAAATGCACTCACGGATGCCTGATTCCAACGGGTATGTTCATTTTCTAAAAAAGCAAAGCCAAAAATACGCTGAATACTGGAAAAACGCCTGACATCAGAGGCATCAAAAGGCTTAAACACCCGATAAACCAGATCTTGGTTACTATCAATAGTTTTTACACGCTTGGCATGAACATTAAAAATAACGCCAAAGCGTTCAGGATGGTAATAAACCCGAGAAAATTGTGGCTTAAGATCACTAAACTCAATGTATTGTCCCAGTACATAATCCCCATAGCGCAACAGTTTTTCTTTTTTCGTGGTCAAAAGACTATTCAACTTTTGCTTCTGTACCATGCTCGAATTTTTGGCGAGTATTTCTTTTAGCGTCAGCTTACTTCTTCGCGCTTCTCTGTAGCCTGTTGTAAATAACCAAAACTGGAATACCTCACTTTTGGCTGGATCATAATTGATGACCAGACTCCATACTGGTTCCCCGTAGTCCGATTTTTTCTTACGCTCAGATTCAGTCAGATCGAGGCCATACTCCAAAATTAACTTTGGAAGCACATGATGGAACTTTGAAAAAGGCACAGTATCAGAAAACCAAAACTTAGCACTTCCATTCGAAATGCATTGCATAAGACTGAGAAGACAGTCCGTTTTCGTTGTTGTGTAGTAGATCATTATCTAATCAAAATATGCCTTTTATGCGGAAAGCATAAAAGTTTATCTTTGATTAAAAAAGAACAAAAAACAAGATTTTTATAAAATAGTTTTTTTTTGATCAATGATGGTTTTTCTGTAAATAAGAGTTCCATAAATCGAGCGTCAGCACATGCAGATATCAATTTCAAAATTGGTTTTCACCAATTTGATTAATCACCATAGAACGCTCTTATTTGCGATTTAAGCTTCTTTTATTTTTAAATTACCTATCACTATAAAAACCTGTAAACAGAGCTAAAAACGCAAAATATGACGATTTACAATAGTTTTTAGCGAGTGTCTACGAGCGACACAAAGAAAAGTCGCGCCTAGACTCTCTGAAAAACATTCTTTTAAAAATGAAAACTTAGAACAATAAGAAATTAGATGCAGATCTTTAAACTTAGATCGAGCGAAGCGAGCATAAAAAATTTATGAGCGAAGCGAATTCCGAGTTGCTTTTGCTTTTTATTAAATTCCAGATTGGTATTAGCCAAAAAATTGCCCCAACGAACTGAGCTTTAGCGAAGTTCAATAGAGTTTGAGCGTAGCGAAAACCAAGGGCAATTTTTCATTCTTCCCTTTTTAATATATTTTAAATCTTTTAAATCTTTTCAGTTGTCTCTGTGCCTTATATAGCAAAGGTTTCAGCGTTTAAATATGACGGATTGACTACTAACTATGACGGATTGACTACTAACTATGACGGATTGACTACTTAACTATGACGGATTGACTACCAACTATGACAAGTATATATTTGTCATATATTAGAAAAATCAATGGTTTTGTTTTGAATAAAAATCACGTTGTAAAATCAAATCAAGTAATAGAAGCATCGTATCAATTAAGTGCCGTAGAGCAACGAATTGTCTTAGCTGCCATTTCACGGATTCCCAAAAATCAGCTTATTACAGATGATGAGTTATACCCTGTTAGCGTCGATGAATTAAAACAATTGGGCGTACATGAGAAAACTGCATACAGAGATTTAAAGGAAGGTATTAATAGACTCTATGAGAGGTCTATTAATCTCAGTATTGATGATAAATCTATAAAAATGAGATGGGTGCAAGAAATCCAATTTTTAGATAGTCAAAGTGTCATTGGAATCCGTTTTTCAAAACCCATTCTGCCATTCATTTCCAATCTAAGTAGAGAATTCACCAAATATGCCTTATCAGACATTGCTGGGATCAATAGTGGATACGGTATTCGTATCTATGAACTACTGGTTCAATATCGGCAAATAGGTAAGCGTGAAATTTCTGTTGAGAGTTTACGGACAATGTTAGAACTCGGTAAAAAGTACCCATTATTCGCTGATTTCAAGAAACGAGTAATTGACACTGCTATAGACCAAATCAATGAATACAGCCCTCTAAAAGTCACTTATGAGCAGAAAAAAACAGGGCGTAAAGTCACTCATATTATCTTTTCTTTTAAAGAAAAATCTAAATCCATAACACATACCTCGAAAGATTTTTATCAGCTATCTGATGCTCAAATTAATCTATTCGGGAATCAATTATCACGTTTACATGAGCTTTCCCATTTAGCCTCAGAAGGTGAAAGTTATGAGATTTTAGCTGCTAAAATTAAGGATATGCTTAGAAACCCTCACCAACAACAGCAGTTTTTGCCACACTTAAAGAACTTAGGGTTTAAAGCTTGAGTGTATTGAAGAATACACTTATTGTATTCTTCAATACGTATCCTAAATACACAGCAATACACTATGAAAACAAGTACAAAATACAGTGTTAGTGATGCAGCCACACTGTATAAGAAATCTCGTGCTACACTTTATAAAGATATAAAAAATGGGGTGTTAAGTCGTGATCATGATGGCTCTATCGACTTCTCTGAGTTACTCCGCGTTTACGGTGAACCTTTTAGTGGAAAACACTCAAAACACACTGATACGTCTCCAACACAAACTATAAATACACCTGAATACACAGACAATACAGTTATTGAACTAAAGAATCAGATCGATTTTCTAAAGAAACAGTTAGAAAAAGCAGAAGATCGCGAAGCTAAAGCAAATTCTCGTATCGATACATTACTTACCCTAATTGAAATGAAGCCAACTCAGGTTCATCCCACACCAACTTCAGCTCAATCTAGTCCATCTCAAGTAGAATCTACATTGAATGTATATAACGACAAACATGACGGATTGACTACTCCAGATCAAAAAGAAAATAAGCGGATTCCAGTACCGGAGCACATTGAACAGGAACCGGAAAAAAGAGGCTTTTGGAGCCGTTTTTTTAGACCCTATGATTAACCACGATTGTTTAACTGATATGAACAAAGTTGTGGAACATTGATCAAAGAATAGGCGTGGAACGTGAAAAATCATAAAAAAAGCCCGAACAGGGATGCTCGGGCTATAAACTAGAAACTACAGCGTTGAATTATAAGGATAATTATACAGCTGTTATTCCCAAGTAGAAATGTCCTACCAGCATTTCGTATAAGGTGTATTATGTTAATTTGAGAAAAAGTTAAGTATGTAGAAAATATATAAAGAAAATAGTTCTAATCTTAGATTAGTGCTTTGGAATGTATAAAATAGAAAAAATTGTGTTAGAAGGAAGGCATTGCTTATCTTAAAGGTATAGATATTTTTTCTCCTACTGCACACATGAGAAAAGGCTCTTGATTATCTAAAACAAATCCTATCTATACTAGAAAATTTTAAGAAAACTTTTCCTTCCATTAGTCTTATTTATAATGACTATTAAATGAAGTAAAACGAAAAAGGTCCATGTCTAGTATGGGCTTTATAAGCCATATTATTTTAGTATTAACTCAAATAATTTTATAAATTTAACTTTATTAATATAGAGAGAAATATGTATATAGAAGCTTTTTCAGTTGAAGAAATAGACGAAATCTTTGATTCAAACTATTCAGAAGAACCGAGCAATAATTTATTGGTGCTATCAGATGACCACCTTATTGGTCAAATCCAAGCTGCTCGAGAGTTTTTGGAAGAGTTTCCAGATAAAAAATATAAAATATTAGTTCCATGTAAATCCATGTTAAGTGAAGAGTTTCCAGATAGAGAGATCATGCTGAGTCTAGCGTGTATGATAGATGTCGTTTGTGAATTGGAATTTGATCAAAACACTGGCGATTTCAAAGGAATTTCTGAAGATTATTTTGACCTTGGTATTTGTACTTTATATATCGATAGAATTATTCCATTTGCAAGTATGTTAAATAATTCTAGATACATTGAACAAACACTTGAATTGGATCAAAATTTTATTGTTTATGTTGATCCTTATGAACCAGCCGAGAGTAATAATCTTGGATTGTATATAAAATATCATTGTGAGGAATACACAACTAATTTAAAAAGATACTTTAGACTAGACAGCATATTTAATAAAATTTTCTATATTAATCAACAATTAATTCAACTATAGTATTTGGTTAATTGAGATCATTCCTGCCTCTCTATAAGAGAGTTTTTGAACAAATTCAAAGTTAACTATTAAGAAATCCCTATAAATTTATAGGGATTTCTTACTTTTAGACCTGTTAATCAAAAGTTGTTGCATTACATGAAGAGCAATACCAATATCCTGGACGCTTTTCATGCATAGTCCAGTTTCCACAGCTAGGACATTTTTTTCCTCTAGCCATATATATCGGTGAAATCTTCTTAATAAACATTTTATGCCCCTCAAATCTTTTTAATTGTAGGCTTTACAGTTAGAAACCTACATATATACTAATCTAAACTATATAGAGGGTGAATTAAATGTCTGAAAGTAAAAAAGATTCAGAATATTTTAGTATGGACGATGAACTTTTTGATCTCAAGCATGGAGATGCTAAGGACAAATCAGTAGCAGCGCTAAAGATGTTTGGTAAGGGGCTATTTAATACCTCTAAATTTCTTGTTACTAAAGCAATTCCAGAGATAACAAAAGCTGCTGCTCAACAAAATATCAATAGAAGTAATGATCTACTTAAAGATTCTTCAATTGATAATGAACGTAGACAGAAATTAGAAGATATCAATCAGAAGAGTAAAGATGCTCTAGCCAATGCGAATGAAAAATTGGCAAAAAATAAATAATTTTTGATATTCTAAAGTTTAATATTTATACAAAATGAGGGTTAACATGTTTATTTATCTAAATCGTTATGCAACCTGTAATTATTGCGGTGGTCCTTGTAATGGTCCAGGCGAAAGTTGCCCGAATTGTGACTAATAAAAATATTCAAAGATAGGTGCAGACTTGTACCTATCTCTAAACTAATAAATATAAATTTTAAAATACTTTTTTTTATAAAATAAATTTTTTAAATCTTTTCTCTAAACGCCCATTTCTAAGATTTTTTAGTTATATAACCCAGTATAGGAACCCCATTTAACATAATAGAGGTTATACGAAATACTTTTTAAAATATCCTTGTTTTTCAATAACTTAAAAATTATCACTCACCCCAAAAAACAGCAAAAAACCGACTTGGAAACAAGTCGGTTTCTTTTTAAGCAATTTTGATACTTCTTGCCAATAAAATTGATTAATATTTAATCAATTTGTCATTTTTCTCTGCGTTATCAAGACAGCGCTGGCTTAAATTATCCCCAATTTCTGCGGACAACTCTTGGGATAAAAATCCACCAATTTTGTACGCCTGAGCGCACATGAATTTAAGGATTTTGCGGATATTCATAACCCCTTGTATTCAATATCATGAAGTCATAAGAGAACAGGACGTTCCGCAGAATAAAAATAAATAATCGCACAAGGATCGGCGGCAAGACAGGAGTTATGCCAAGCGAACCAATACGAAAAAGCCCGACAGGATGTCGGGCTTTTTTATATCTATATTTTTCTTAAAATTGACACGTTATTCAATAATATATAGGATTTAAACTTAAATGATGATTTCAAAGGTTAGGGCAACATTCCCCTTCGATCGAGATCGTCATTTTTTAATTTACTGTTATAGTGAAATTAAAATAAAAAG
>NZ_VOYQ01000070.1:0-9226 GCF_013420195.1 Acinetobacter sp. YH01024 | reverse complement strand
AGAGGAATTGCCACAAGATACGATAAGCTAAAACGTAACTATCAAAGCGCTGTTGCTTTAGCTTGTATATTTATATGGTTGCCTCTTTAGCTCAATTTATCGGCTGTAAATGTCAACACACCCTAATGTTCTATGCAGGCTTATGCTGTGCTCTGTATTTGATGTGGGTTGGCTTTACCACTTTAGGAGCAATGATCGGACCGATACTTGGCGATATTAGTCGACTTGGTTTTGATATGGCCTTCCCTGCTGTATTTCTTGTTTTACTACGTGGCATGTGGAAAGGCTTTAAAGCGGCACGTCCATGGCTGGTCAGTTTGATTGCCGCATCTCTGGCTTATTTGTATCTCCCTGCGGGCTAGTATGTTCCGATTGGCGCAGTTACGGGTATTGCTTCTGCATTTTTCCTAATTGGAGATGATGTATGATCCACTCTAGCACCCTGATCGCGATTCTATTTATTGCCTTAACCACTTACCTGACCCGTATCTTGGGTTATGTGTTACTGAAAAACCGTAGCCTCACCAACAAACAACGTCAAATTATGGAAGTTGTTCCCGGCTGTGTGTTGATCTCAGTGATCGCGCCTTATTTTGTTAAAGATAATCCTGCTGATTTGATCGTGATGGCCATTACCCTATTTGCAGCATCACGTTTTTCATTATTGCCTACCGTTGTGATTAGCATGCTTTCAGCAGCCGTGTTAAGACAAATTTTGATTTAGTCCCATACGATCATATGTTGAAAAACGCGTGAACTACGATTTGAACCCAATGACAATAAATATTGAGAATCATCTTATTGGATAAAAAAATACCCATACCTTGAGATCACATGCATTCAGTAAATATCGAGGTATGGGCAGTCTTTTGTATTTTTCGATTAACTTTGATCAGTCTTGACCACTTTTGCCAAAAGGTTCACCAACTCTGCATTTTGCAATTCAACTTGCTGTAATTTGTGAGCGGTCTGATCTAGAACTTCTTGTTGGATATGCATTTTCTTTGCAAGGTCTTGCATAATTTCCAAGGTTTTTTTCAGGTTGGCTTCTAGATGCACCACTTTTTCTTCAAGTGGCAAAGTTTCATGCGCGGTAGATTGTGATACGTCACGATTAAACTGTAGCCAAATTAAAAATATAACCGCCAGCGCCAATAATAAAATAAATCCCCAAAGTAACATCAACATCATGCTCAATACTCTTTATATATTTCTTTGACTTTCATCTTAAACAATAAATCGGCTGTGCTTGAATATTTTTTAAAGTTTTTCAATATTTTCGAGATACATCAACGACATTACGCATGATTTTTCATCTAATTTTAGAAAATAAAAAAACACCTACAAGCTAGTAGATGTTTTCTATATTGGATAAGTTTGAATTTTTATAAAGAGTGAAAACTTTCACATAAATCGAGCAAGCGGTTCGCATAGCCCCATTCATTGTCATACCATGCGAAAACTTTTGCTTGCTTTCCTACCACCATGGTTTGATTCAAATCGACAATCAATGAATAAGGTGAATGATTAAAATCACTTGAGACCAAGGGCTCATCGGTTACTGACATAATTTCATGATAATCAAAACGTGCAGCTTTGCTTAACACTGCATTTAACTCATGCTTGGTGATAACTGATTGAGACACAAAACTTAAATCGATTGCAGCAACATTGATAGTCGGCACACGAATCGAATAGCCATCGATTCGATCTTCCATTTTCGGCATGACCCGTTTCAACGCACCCAGAGCTGAAGAGGTCGTTGGAATAATATTTTGACCTGAAGCTCGCGCACGACGTAAGTCACGATGTGCATGATCCAATACAGACTGATCCGCAGTCACAGCATGAATTTCTGTCATGAGTGCTGTGTCTATACCAAAGGCATCATCAATAATTTTGACTAAAGGCACCAAAGCCTGCGTGGTACACGACACACTCGAAATAATTTGATCCGTCGCTTTGACTTCATGATGATTAACACCATACACAATCGCAGCATCAACACTGTCAAACGGCGCCGCACCAATAATCACACGTTTGGCACCTGCACCAATATGTTGTGTGGCTGCCTCTCGCGATCTAAATAAACCTGTGCATTCGAGTACCACATCGACATTCAGGTGTTGCCAAGGCAAAAGACTCGGCTGTGCTTCATTTAAAACTTGCACTTTGAGATGCGCTTGAGCACAAGAGATATCTAGAAAAATAGCGCCATCTTGTTCAAGAATTTCGACTTGGCCTGCAAAACGACCATGCGTGGTGTCGTATTTAAACAAATGCACCATGGTTTCCACGTCAGCGACATCATTTATGGCAACAATTTCATAATGAAATTCCTTTGGATTTTCAAACCAAGCGCGTAATACATTGCGTCCGATCCGACCAAATCCATTAATTGCCACTCGCTGCATGACCAATCCTTCGTTTTGAAACAAAAATAAAGCATCTATATGTTAATGGATTTCAACATGAAAACGTTATCATTTATTCGTTTAATGCTTATTGGGCTATATTTTTATAAACCGTTAGCGCCTGTATAAATCCAAATATTAGCTTCACTGAAAATGTACAGCACCAAGATCAAGTTCAATCACTCTTAATAAAATGGATACAAACATGCAATTTTCCCAATGAACTGAAAAATATAAATGCAAAACACCTTCATGTAGACCATTCATCAACATGTTGAATTTGAACTTTTAAAACTTTTCAAGACATATAAATAAAACGCCGAAAACAGTGCTCACTAGATTAATCAATAAATACTTTCAGCGTTCCAAAGGTTTAAAAATCTAAAAATATAGGTGCTAAATTTAAAACATATAAAAAGTCATAGAGATAGCCGAAAATCATTGGTCACTACACCTTTTTCCGTTATAATTTAGCGTTTTTAAATTTTATGTCAGCATCTCAAGCCAGCTTTAAATTTTTGTAAGACTTGCTTGATATGCTATTACCAAATCGAAATTAGGAGAGACTTGGTTGTGAGTACTCGTTTTATGACATCAGCTGAAATTCGCGAAGCTTTTTTAAGCTACTTTGAATCGCAAGGGCATACACGTGTCGCGTCGAGTTCTCTGGTACCTGCCAACGACCCAACACTATTGTTCACAAATGCTGGTATGAACCAGTTTAAAGACTGCTTCCTTGGTCTTGAAAAACGTGACTACGTTCGTGCAACTTCTTCACAAAAATGTGTCCGTGCCGGCGGTAAACACAACGACTTAGACAACGTTGGTTATACAGCACGTCACCACACGTTCTTTGAAATGTTGGGTAACTTCTCATTTGGTGACTACTTCAAACGTGATGCCATCACATTTGCTTGGGATTTCTTAACCAACGAAAAATGGTTAGGTCTGCCAAAAGATAAACTTTATGCCACTGTTTACCATACAGATGACGAAGCATTTGATATCTGGAACAAAGAAATTGGTCTAGACGCTTCACGCATTATCCGTATTGGTGACAACAAAGGCGAAAAATACGCTTCAGATAACTTCTGGGCAATGGGCGATACAGGTCCTTGCGGTCCATGTTCAGAAATCTTCTTTGACCATGGTGACCACATTTGGGGCGGCTTACCGGGCACTCCTGAAGAAGATGGCGATCGTTTCATCGAAATTTGGAACAACGTATTCATGCAGTTCAACCGTACTGCTGATGGTGTTCTGCATGCCCTTCCTGCACCTTCTGTAGATACAGGTATGGGCCTTGAGCGTATTTCTGCAGTTTTACAGCATGTAAACTCAAACTACGAAATTGACCTATTCCAAAACCTACTTAAAGCTGCTGCTGAAATCATTGGTTTAGATACCACTGAACTTGAAGCAAAAGCACAAGCAGAAAACAAACCAGTTGAATACCCTGCTTCACTTAAAGTTGTGGCTGACCATGCACGTTCTTGCTGCTTCTTGATTGCTGACGGTGTGAATCCCTCAAACGAAGGCCGTGGCTATGTACTTCGCCGTATTATCCGTCGTGCAGTACGTCATGGTAACAAATTGGGTGCAACAGGTTCATTCTTCCATAAAATGTTGCAACCACTCATCAACGTGATGGGCGCTGCTTATCCTGAGCTTGCTGCACAGCAAGCACGTATCGAAGCTCAGCTTTTGAAAGAAGAAGAACAATTCGCAAAAACTTTAGAGCAAGGTTTGAAATTGCTTGAAGGCGAATTAGCTCAACTTAAAGGTTCAGTGATTCCAGGCGAAACTGTATTTAAACTTTACGATACTTACGGCTTCCCGACTGACTTAACAGCAGACATTGCACGTGAACGTGATTTAACCATTGACGAAGCTGGTTTCGAAGTCGAAATGGCGGCTCAACGTCAACGTGCACGTGATGCTGGTAAATTTGCTGTCGACTACAACTCAATTGTGAAAGTTGAAGGCGAGACTCAATTTGACGGCTATGACGCAACTCAAGGCCAAGGTCAAATTGTTGCAATCTACAAAGACGGCGAACAAGTTGATGAAGTTTTTGAAGGTGACGAAGCGCTGATCGTTCTCAACCAAACACCTTTCTATGCAGAAAGTGGCGGTCAAGTTGGCGATACAGGTATCTTCAAAAACGAAACTGGTATTTTTGAAGTTCAAGACACCAAAAAATCAGGCGGCGCTTTTGTACACCAAGGCATCGTGACCATGGGTAACTTAAAAGCAGCTCAAGCAGTTGAGGCTATTGTTAAAGCGGATATCCGTGAAGCAACTTCACGCAACCACTCTGCAACTCACCTATTACATGCAGCACTTCGCCAAGTTTTAGGTACGCACGTACAGCAAAAAGGTTCATTGGTTGCAAGCGAACTTTTACGTTTTGACTTTGCTAATGACCAACCTGTTTCATTTGAACAGCTTCAAGAAATTGAACGCATTGTCAATGCCGAAGTGATTGCCAATACTGCTGTTTCAACTGAACTTTTAGACATCGAGGCGGCCAAAGAAAAAGGCGCAATGATGTTATTCGGTGAGAAATACGGTGACGAAGTACGTGTATTGTCTATGGGTACAACCAAAGATGAGAAAAACTTCTCTATCGAACTTTGTGGCGGTATTCACGTAAAACGCACAGGTGACATCGGCCTATTTAAAATCACTTCTGAAGGCGGTGTTGCTGCAGGCGTACGTCGTATTGAAGCCGTTACGGGTACTAAAGCTGTTGAAGCTGCGCAAAAAGCAGATCGTGACATTCATGCAATCAACGATTTGCTGAAAGCGCAAAAAGATCAAACTTTAGAAAAAGTTGAAGCTTTATCTCACACAGCATCTAGCTTGCAAAAGCAAATTGAACAATTAAACCAAAAACTAGCGAGCTTCCAAGCCGCTGAGTTATTGAGTCAAGTTCAAGAGATTGCTGGCCGCAAAACATTAATCACCACGGTTCAAGGTGTAGATGCGAAATCACTTCGCAACTTGCACGACGGTGTGAAATCTAAATTAGACAATGCTGTGATCGTGATCGCGGCGGTTGATGCCGACAAAGTGAGCCTGATTGCTTCGGTTGCTAAAGAATACACTGCTGCTGTAAAAGCCGGTGACATCATCAAACACCTTGGCCAAGAGCTTGGCGGTAAAGGTGGTGGTAAACCTGATATGGCTCAAGGTGGTGCGCCTTATAGCGACAAACTTGAAGCAGTAATGACTGACCTCGTTGCATGGTTAGCTGCAAAATAAGACCAAAAGTCCTATAGCTCAAAGTGACTCACCTCCTTTGAGCAAATCAACAGGTTTAAGCAGTGTGTTTTTTAATGCTGGATCCTGCTTAAACACTGTTGATGCGTGAAAACGCAAACTCAATCATCATGTTGAAACCAATATTCAACCTCTGGCTAAATGATGAAAATGGAGTCTAAAAGGCTGGGTTCATGTGAATCCCCTGCAGACACAAAGTATCTATTTGAACTCCTCCTACCTTGGAGTTCATGAGCTACGTGGTATATTAAAATCGCGCCGAAGTGCGGTCTTAAAATATGTGTAAGTGCTTTAAGTCTTTAGACTTATTTACTTGGTAAGGATAGTTATGGCATTAATCGTTCAAAAATATGGCGGTACCTCAATGGGTACTCCAGAGCGCATTTTAAATGTTGCTCGTCGTGTAAAGCGTTGGCATGATCACGGTCACAAAGTTGTGGTTGTTGTATCTGCAATGAGTGGCGAAACCAATCGTCTACTTGCTTTAGCGAAAGCCATTACCGAAACACCTGATCCACGCGAATTAGACCAAATGGTGTCTACGGGTGAACAGGTAACGATTTCTATGTTAGCAATGGCACTTAACTCTATTGGTGTTGAAGCTAAATCACTTACAGGTCGTCAAGTTGGTATTAAAACCGACAGCGCATTTACCAAGGCGCGTATTGAAGCGATTGATACGGATGTATTGACTTCAAACCTTGACGCTGGACGTGTCATTGTTGTGGCAGGTTTCCAAGGCTTTGATGCCGAAGGCAACACAACGACTCTAGGTCGTGGTGGTTCTGACACTTCGGGTGTTGCATTGGCTGCTGCACTTAAAGCTGACGAATGTCAGATTTACACAGACGTTGATGGTGTTTACACCACTGACCCTCGTGTCGCTCCAAAAGCGAAAAAAGTTGATCGTATTTCTTTTGAAGAAATGCTTGAAATGGCATCACTTGGTTCTAAAGTCCTTCAAATTCGCTCTGTAGAATTTGCAGGTAAATACCAAGTGCCTTTACGCGTATTATCAAGTTTTGATAATGACGATGATGGCGCATTCGACGAAAACTTTAAACAAAACGTCGGGACACTAATCACCACTGAAGCGGAAGACAACATGGAACAACCAATCATCTCAGGTATCGCGTTCAACCGTGATGAAGCTAAATTAACTATTCTTGGTGTACCGGATAAACCGGGTATTGCTTCAAACATCCTTTCACCAATTGGTGATGCCAATGTTGAAGTGGATATGATTATCCAAAACGTTGAAGAAGACGGCACAACTGATTTCACATTTACAGTTAACCGCGGTGAATTACCAAAAGCGAAAGCCATTCTTGAAGCGACTGCACAAGAAATTGGTGCACGTGAAGTTGCAACTCGCGCAGACATCGTTAAAGTATCGATCGTTGGTGTTGGTATGCGTTCACACGCTGGCGTAGCAAGCAAAATGTTTACTGCTCTTGCAAAAGAAGGCATTAACATTTTGATGATCTCGACTTCTGAAATCAAAATTTCAGTGATTATCGATGAGAAATACTTAGAGCTTGCTGTACGTGCTCTACACACTGCATTCGGTCTAGACCGTGAAACAGGTGAATCAAGCGCACGTGCTTAATTAACCTTGCTGTGTGTCAAAATTTGTCATTGTTAGACAGATTTTGAAAAACATCGTAAAAATTCAGAGCCACTATAGTTTTTTTTATAGTGGCTCTGTTATATTAAACCTGAGGATTTTAAAATTTACTCAGTTTGCGACTGTCACAATGATTGTTTCAGATGCACTGCTAAATTTTTTTGCTTTTACAAGTTATGAATTTTACATAACAGATCATTTGCAGGTTTTGCATTTTGCAAGGAGAGAAACATGCTGATTCTGACTCGTCGTGTCGGAGAAACATTAATGATTGGAGACCAAGTTAGCGTGACTGTACTTGGTGTTAAAGGTAATCAGGTTCGTATTGGCGTGAATGCTCCAAAAGAAGTATCTGTTCATCGTGAAGAAATTTACCAACGAATTCAACATGAACGCGCAATGCACGAACATCTCCAAAACATTGATCAAGAATATCAGCCATCTTTTGAAGAAACTGATTATTCCCAAAACAACTATAATCGCTAAGATTTAAGTTGTTTAAATGATAAAGCGGCTCATTAGGCCGCTTTAAATTTATCTAGTACATGCTTTTACTTTAGACGTTCAACTGAGCTTAATTACTGCCCTTCTAGAACTTTACGTACGGGGCCAAAACTGCGGCGATGTTCATCAATCACCCCATACTGCGCAATTGCTTCAAAGTGCGCTTTGGTTGGATAGCCCTTGTGTTTCGCAAAACCGTACTGTGGATATTTTGCATCTAGTTCAACCATTTCATGGTCTCGAGTCACTTTTGCCAAAATACTCGCAGCCGAAATCTCTGGATGAATCGCATCACCGCCCACGATAGCATCACAGCTCATCGCTAAACCAGCTGGGACTTTATTACCATCGACCAACACGTGTTCTGGCTGTACATTGAGTTTTTCCACTGCACGACGCATTGCAAGTAACGATGCTTGCAAAATATTGATCTCATCAATTTCTTGTGCAGAACTTTCAGCAATCGCCCAAGCCAAGGCTTTTTCTTGAATCTCAATAAATAACTTTTCACGTTTTTTTTCAGTGAGTTTTTTAGAATCGTTTAAACCTTCAATCGGGTTATTTGGATCTAAAATGACAGCTGCCGCAACAACCGAACCCACCAATGGACCGCGACCCGCTTCATCTGCACCAGCAATTTTCATATATCTCTCACTCAAAAATAAAATACGACCCTTAATTTGGATTTGCTGATACTCAGCTATACCAATGTCTGGGTCGTATAAAATGTTCTAAATCTTAGTTTTTAAATGTTTCAATCACGCAAGCATTTAAAGTATTTGTCACGATTTTAGCCGCAAGATTTGCTTGTGAAGTTTTATCCATTGCTGCTACAACCAAATCCGTTGCAGTCACGCTAGTTGTCGCTTTCTCGCCTACACATGAACACACTTCAGTTTGTAGTTCAGATTTTTGAGTTTCTGTTAATAGTTTTGAACCAGTTTTCCAGTAGCTGTTGTTATTTAGCTCAGTCACGCATTTCGCTTGAACACCCACTTTAACCGCCATCATTGCCAAGCTGTTTGCTGAAGTTGTACCTGTAGAGGTACTTGTACCTGTTGTACCAGTCGCAGCACATGCAGAAAGAACAAGCGCTAATGGTGCTAGAATAGCAACTAATTTTTTCACGAATATTTCCTTTGTTCTGTTAATTAACGCGCATATTGTGCCCCAAATCACACACCATCTGATATGACTATTTAAAATAAATTCGGTAACTGTAGATCTCTTTCATAAATCAAAAAACGATCTTCTTTTTGGTTAATATTAGCACTCCGGATTTCTTAGCATTCGTGCATAATCTGCGGATGAAATACATCGATTCAAACAAGCTTTCTGATCCTCAGTTCAAGCGATACACAGGCATCTCATGGTCAACTTTCTATTTGATGGTTGA
>NZ_VOYQ01000069.1:0-9616 GCF_013420195.1 Acinetobacter sp. YH01024 | reverse complement strand
CATATTAAGCTTTACGAGGGCGTTGTATCGTCTGACGAGACGTGTATCAAGATGGGAGATATTAAATTGAAGAGCATGCTCTTCAATTTAACCCAAAACTTGGGATTTGTGTAGATACCTATGCCTTGTAGGAGAGGCTTAGGGTGAGGTGAATGCAATACGATATTGATGTTATGCCGCAAATAATGGACTAAAACCTTTCTTACGCAGCAGTTTACGGTACATACTCGAACTACGGTCCGCCGGGAAATGTGCTTCGATGCTTAAATCCAAAGGCAAATATTCAGGCTTTTGCGATTCGGACACCAATCGGTCTTCCTCAAATATTTTCAGGTTAAAGTCGTAAGCATCCTCAATAGGCAAGTCTTTGTCATAGTTACGGCAAATCGGTGCAAATAGACGTGTGGAGCGGGCAGTCATAGGCGAGGCCGCGTTCATAATCACTTGCTTGCTGTCGTTTGGAAAATGAATGGTCAGCGTTGCGGTAAAAGGTAGATGAATCTCAAAATGCCGTAGCCATTGAAAGCCCTCTTGTCCACGTTGTTCTAAACCAATTGGATAGCGTCCAACACTGCTCCAGTAATCTGCATGGAATCCTGTTGCAGTTTCAATGGTTTTATAGTCAGGTACTTCTGTATTTTCAGGGTCACCAAAAGTTTCTGGATGTACCCATGCAAAATGAGCGACATCAATAAAACCTTCAAGCTGCCTGCCTGCGAAGCATTGAAAATCTACTGTTGGGCAAACCAATTTCTGAAATTCAATATTTTCCCAATTTGGCATGATAGGGATATTGGGCTCAGCCTCTTTAGGGGCAGTGAGGGAGCACCAAATTAAGCCATAACGTTCGACAGCTGCATAAGTTTGTAAATTAAAGCGAGGGGAGATCTTGTGATCGGGATGTGCGGGTATACGGTTGCAATGCCCATGTTCACCAAAGCGTAAGCCATGATAGCGGCAGACTACCCCTAGACCATCATTTTTGCCTAAACTTAGCGGTACGCCCCTATGCGGGCAGGCGTCTTTAGCGACAACCAGTTCATTTCCCATTTTATAGATAACGAGCGGCATATCTAAAAGCATGGTGCCATAAGGTTGTTCTGTAATGTCTCGAGCGAGTGCAATGGGATACCAATATTCTGCAAGTAAGTGCCAGTCATGTTTTTCAAAAGTCATATGCACAGGCAAGTCCGGATTAAATGTCGCAATGGCTTTGCTGGTCATTTTAGGCTCTGTTTTTATGTAAACTTGCATATTGAGCGAACTAAAAATGTAATGAAATTTCAATTATTGGAATACGGAGGAATAAAAAATCGAACATGCAAATGTGCAACATTCAGAAAAGGAGGGGAAATTGAAAAAAGAAAATAAGACAAAATATGACAAGGACATGAATTTTTACGAATATCAAAGTAGAAATAAATAAGACCAATACTTTGATAAATTTCATTACATATTGAAAAATAAAGAATTATATTTAAATCAATGTGCAATCATCAATTATCATAAAAGCGTCATAAAGATGTAACCTAACTGTCATACTCTAAAATCAAAATGCAGATATCGAAAAAGTACAAGACTTTAAAAACAAAAGTGGCGTACTCCAATAAATGCATCAATTAAGAGAGATGAGAATGCGCTTAAATCATATCGCACTTGCTATGGTACTCACTACTGGGGCAACAGTCGCTACAACTGCAAATGCAGCTCGTGACACGATCCAAATTGCTGGTTCTTCAACTGTACTGCCTTATGCAAGTATTGTTGCAGAAGAGTTTGGTAATACATTCCCACAATTTAAAGCACCTGTCGTAGGTTCAGGCGGTACTTCAGGTGGTTTGAAACAATTTTGTAATGGTGTTGGCGACAACACAATTGACGTTGCAAACGCATCTCGTAAAATTAAAGATACTGAATTGGCTGCATGTAAAAAAGCCGGCGTTAACCAAATCTTAGAAATTAAAGTTGGATATGACGGTATCGTATTTGCGTCAAATGCGAAAAAAGCGGCATTTAAACTTCGCCCACAGCACGTATTTGCTGCACTCGCTGCTGAACTACCATCAAAAGGTAAATTGGTTCCAAACCCATACACACGTTGGAATCAAATCGACCCAACATTACCAAACGAAGCAATCACTTTAGTTATTCCTGCATCAAACCACGGTACACGTGAAGTATTCCAAGAAAAAATGGTCGATGCTGGCTGTGAAACTTATGAAGCTTTCGCAAAATTAGATAAAGATGCTCAGAAAAAAGCATGTTCAACTTTCCGTAAAGACGGTCGTGTGATTGAAATCGCGGGCGATTATACAGAAACATTGGCACGCTTAAAAACTTCACCTAACGCTGTAGGTGTATTCGGTCTAGGTTTCTATGACCAAAACCGTGACAAGCTACGTGTAGCAACAGTGAATAATGTAGCGCCGTCTGAGAAGACAATTTTAAATGGTTCATACCCAGTATCTCGTCCATTGTTCTTCTACGTAAAAGGCGAGCACTTAAAATCAATTAAAGGCTTAAAAGAGTTCACAGAATTCTTCCTTAGCAAAAAAGTATCAGGTAAAGGTTCTAAGCTAGAAAAAGCAGGCTTAATTTCAATGTCTGATAAAGAACGCGCTGCAGTTCTTGCAAACTTTAAAGCGGGTAAAGCAGTTAAATAATTGGATTGAAACAGCCAATGGCAGGATTGACCTGCCATTGGCTTTTTGCAAAGAAACAGTTTTTTCAAGAAGGGCTTTTGAAAAAACAGTGGAGATTACATGAATCTGCTACTTATTGGTGTGTTGCTCGCAATTATTGCAATCGCTTATCAAGTTGGACTGACCAAAAGTCGCAAACTTGCAGGTAAAGGCAATAACTCAGCAATGTTGCATTCACGACCGGGCTATTATGGTGTTTTGGTCGCTTTATGGTGTGGGATTCCCGCTTTTTTAATCTTGATTGTTTGGAACTTGGTTGAACCGAGTATTTTTCAACACGTTATTTTAAATAATGTCCCTGAAAATATTCGTTTAAGTTTAGATCCTGCAAGCACGAGCGTAATGGTTGACCGCGTTCAAGCGATTGCTTCTGGTTTTGGGGTAAGTGATACGCCAGCTGCATATGAACTTGCAGCAGCAGAACAGTTAAAGAAAATTGAAAACATCGGCTCATATGCAAAATTGGCCGTTGTGATTTGTGCGGCATTGATTGGTTTAGTCATGGCTAAACGCCGCATCGCAGAAAAATATCGTGCACGTAACCAAGTCGAAAAAGTCATTAATATCGCATTGGCACTGTGTTCGGGTGTCGCAATCCTGACAACAGTTGGCATTGTGATGTCGATGTTCAGTGAAGCCATGCGTTTCTTTAGTTTTGTCAGTCCACTAGATTTCTTCTTAGGCACTGAATGGAACCCCGGTTTTAGTACATCAGGGAATGCCGAAGGTAGTTATGGTTTGCTGCCACTCCTTTGGGGCACACTCATGGTCAGTGGTATTGCGCTATTGGTTGCTGTTCCTGTTGGTTTGATGATTGCCATTTACTTAGCTGAATATGCCAAGCCAAGTTTTCGCGCCTGGGCAAAACCGGCTATTGAAGTTCTCGCAGGTATTCCAACCATCGTTTATGGTGTATTTGCCTTAATGATTATTGGACCCTTTGCAAAACAGCTCGGTGCATATATCGGACTCGATATTAATGCAACCAGTGCTTTAACAGCAGGCTTTGTGATGGGGATTATGATTATCCCATTCGTTTCATCATTATCTGACGACATCATTACCCAAGTCCCTCGCGCGCTTCGTGACGGTTCACTCGGTTTGGGTGCTACAAAATCAGAAACCATTCGCCAAGTAGTGATTCCAGCTGCATTGCCGGGCATCATCGGTGCATTCTTATTGGCAGCATCTCGTGCGATTGGCGAAACCATGATTGTGGTGCTTGCAGCAGGCAACAGTCCTTTACTGCATATCAACCCACTCGAAGCGGTGTCTACCGTCACTATTACCATCGTAAACCAATTAACAGGTGATACAGACTTTGCGAGTCCTCAAGCATTGGTTGCTTTTGCACTCGGTTTAACACTGTTTGTGATTACTTTAGGTCTGAATATTGTTGCACTGTACATTGTGCGTAAATACCGTGAGCAATACGAATGAGTACGACGAATACATCAAATATGGATCAAAATTTTGATCAACACGCAGCCGCAGAGCTTCGTGAAAAACGTAAGAAAATCATTGAAAACTCATTGGCGAAAAGACACCGTAAAGAAAATACCTTCCGTGTCTTGGGCTTTAGTGCAGTAGTGACTGGCTTATTGTTCGTCGTGCTATTGTTTGGCAGTATTTTAGCCAAAGGCTTACCAGCATTCTGGCAAAGCTCGATGACGGTGCCTGTGTTTTTTGATCCAAGTATCGTCAATGTAGGAGCGAAACCGGTTCAAAAAGAAGGTGAATCTCCTGCACAGTTCCAAGAGCGTTTTATTGCTTGGCAAACTGAAATGGGCATGGTGGATTGGGATGCGCTGATTGTGAATGGGATCATTGCAAAAGATCCAGCGATTGCCTCTCAACGTGATGATCTCAACAGTTTATATACCAGTTCAGAAGCATATCGCTTACGTGACATGGTTATGGCAGATCCATCATTGATTGGCCAAAAGCAAGATTTGAAAATCCTTGCAGATGCCAATGTCGATGTCTGGTTAGCGGGTAATATTGACCGCAGCTTGCCTGATGAACAGCAACAATTGAGCCCAGAAGTACGCCAACTCGCAGATAAACTCAAGGCTGACGGTGTTATCACCAACTCATTTAATACTGAAATATTTAAAAATCCAGACTCTCGTAGCTCACCTGCAACTTCAGGTTTAGCAGGGGCGTTTATGGGTTCACTCTTCATGATGCTGATCGTGATCATTATTTCGATTCCAATCGGTGTAGCATCCGCAATTTACTTAGAAGAATTTGCACCTAAAAACTGGATTACGGATGTTGTCGAAGTCAACATTAACAACCTAGCAGCGGTTCCTTCGATTGTCTTTGGTTTACTTGGTGCTGCGATCTTTATTGGTTGGATGCACATGCCGCTTTCGGCACCTGTGGTTGGTGGTTTGGTCTTAAGTTTGATGACACTACCAACGGTCATTATTACCACACGTGCATCACTAAAAGCTGTCCCGCCATCGATTCGTCAAGCAGCTTTAGGTTTAGGTGCATCACGTTTACAAACTGTATTTCACCATGTCTTGCCACTGGCATTGCCGGGTATCTTAACTGGTGCCATTATTGGTGTTGCGCAAGCCTTAGGTGAAACTGCTCCATTATTATTGATTGGTATGAGTGCCTTTGTGGCAAGTGTACCAGCCACTCCTTTAGATCAATCCACTGCATTACCTGTACAAATTTTCCTTTGGCAAGGTAACGAGCTACGTAACTTCTTTGAAGGGCGTACCGCAGCAGCAATCATTGTACTTCTTGCTCTCATGATCGGCTTAAACAGTTTAGCGATCTGGTTACGTAAGAAATTTGAAGTACGCTGGTAATTGAGGGCATTATATGAATAGCGTCGTTACAACTGAAAAGAATTCCTTAGATCAGGATAAGTCCGTGAATCCAGAACAAACACAATTTACCTCTGCACAGGGCAGCCAAAAACAAACCAATACTGCGTTTGTGTCACAATTCGATACGCAATCTAGCGCGAAAAAAGATGCGAAATCGACCAATGTGAAAATCAGTACCAATGATGTGCATGTGTACTATGGTGAATCTGAAGCGATCAAAGGCATTGATCTGAACATTTATGAAAATGAAGTGATTGCCTTTATTGGACCGTCTGGTTGTGGTAAGTCAACGTTTCTACGTACGCTCAACCGTATGAATGACACGATTGATTCTTGTCGTGTGACAGGGCAAGTGCTCATGGATAATCAAGATATCTATGATCCAAATCTCGATGTGGTGTTACTTCGTGCCCAAGTGGGTATGGTTTTCCAAAAGCCAAATCCATTCCCTAAGTCAATTTTTGACAATGTGGCTTATGGTCCTAAACTGCATGGATTGGCGCGTGACAAATACGACATGGAAGAAATTGTTGAAAATAGTCTGCGTAAAGCAGGGCTTTGGGATGAAGTGAAAGATCGTTTGAACCAACCGGGTACGGGGCTTTCAGGTGGTCAGCAGCAACGTCTTTGTATTGCGCGAACCATTGCAGTTAGTCCTGAAGTGATTTTGATGGATGAACCTTGTTCAGCACTCGATCCGATTGCAACAGCAAAAGTAGAAGAACTCATCACTGAACTTTCAGCGCAATATACCATTGCGATTGTGACACACTCGATGCAACAAGCAGCGCGTGTTTCTGACCGTACCGCATATTTCCATTTGGGTGATTTAATTGAAGTGAATTCCACTGAAAAAGTCTTTACCCAACCGGATCATCAGCTTACAGAAGCCTATATTACCGGTCGTTTTGGTTAATCTGGTCTGTTTAAAAATAGAGCCGAAAGGCTCTTTTTTTATGAAGTCAATAATTAGGTCAAAAAGTCTTGATAAAAATAAAATGCTCAATTTGGCTCAATGAGAATTATTTTCAAAAAATAGATTGAATTTTTGTGATGCAACCCACATGTTATACAACATAAATATGAATTAAATGAGTTTCAATTTTATGCTATTTCATAATCCTAAGTTGCCTGCGGAAATTCGTGTAAGCCATTTAAATGCACGTATTAATGAACAACGAAAAAAAATTGCGCAAACGACTGCATCTAAACTTGAGCTGCTGCAACTAAGCCAACAATTATCAAAAGAAGCGCGCGCACGTAAAAAGAATAACCAAAAAATTTATGTAATCGATTTTAATGGTGATACCGCTGCATCTGCGGTAACGAGTCTACGTGAAGAAATTACCCTGATCTTAGCGACAGCAAAAGCAGGACGTGACCGCGTGGTTTTACGTTTAGAAAGTCCAGGCGGGATGGTGCATGGCTATGGTCTGGCCGCTGCACAATTGGTACGTTTACGTGATGCTGGATTTAACTTAACCATTTGCGTGGATAAAGTTGCTGCAAGTGGTGGCTATATGATGGCCTGCATTGCAAATGAAATAGTTTCAGCTCCATTTGCAGTTGTGGGATCGATTGGCGTGGTTGCACAAGTGCCAAACTTTAACCGTTTATTGAAAGAAAAACATATCGATTTTGAACTGTATACAGCAGGTCAGTTCAAACGTACCGTCACTATGTTTGGTGAAAATACGGCTGAAGGTAAAGCCAAATTTGAAGAAGAGTTGCAGCAAACGCATAACTTGTTTAAACACTTTGTTGAAAAATACCGTCCTCAGCTTAATGTCGATAAAGTTGCAACAGGTGAGCATTGGTATGGTCAAGATGCCATTGATCTTAATCTAGTCGATAAGCTCCAAACGTCAGATGAATATCTGTTAAGTCTCATGCCACAACATGATGTATATATGATTGAAACCCGCAAAAAGCCAACGCTTGGTGAGAAGTTAGGCTTACAAGCAGCACAAATTGCGGACTCATTGGTTCCTGCAGTCATGTCTAAAGTGATGGAGTCATTGAGTAAAGCCAATTCGAGTCTTGTGCAGTTGCGTGATCCAAAGCTTTAATTCTTTAAGTTTAAAAGCCAATCCAAAGATTGGCTTTTAATGGTTGGGTTTCTCAAATAAAGGGCTTTAAAACTGAAATCTGTATTTAATTTTCGTTTGATATTATTATTTTTTATCCTTACTTCTTTTTTAGTTTTTGACTATATTTCTAATAATCAGCAGTCTGAGGAAATTAAAATAACGGATAGCCAACACCCAATAAATTTAGAATTGAAGCAAAAGGCCCAAGAAATTTTTGGCAATATTCTTATATTGGAAGGAAGTTATAGTTCTTACTCCTCGCATGATGTACTTTATAGTATCCATTATAAAGATTTCAGTATCGCTGATTTTTTAATTTATCATGATGAAATTTTGAAGAAAAACGAATGGGTTTTTCTGAAAAAAATAGCCCAGTCATATATTTATTGTCAAAATCGTCGCCAGTTAGAGATTATTCCCCCGAAGATATTAATTAAAAATGTAGATAATGAAGAGGGGGATATCATTAGACAATTGGATGAAGAATGGAATATTAATTTTTATCATTCAAGAAATAGCCATTTTAGTCAGTGTTCGAAACATGATAATTCTCATGAATGAAATAAATAATACGGTTCTTTTTCGTTTAATTATAATGTGTGAGTAATTATTCTGGGACTGGAAGAGTGGTGCTCCTAGTAAAAATAGCATTTTAGGTAGTTAGAAGCTTATCTTTTAGCATATGTTGTCTTTTTAAACCTTATATTTTTATGAGTCTAGAAGATCACCCAATACTTAGTAATACGAATCAACTCATATATTACATTGGCTTTTTTTATGCCAAAATTACTCAATAAATAATTATATATTAGGGTTTGTCTGTTCAGCACCAATTTGATAAGGTACTTAACTAATTATTTATTAAATGTTTATTACATAATAACACTGAGGGAAAAATGACAAAAATTGTCGTGATATCGAAGAAAGATCAAACGATTTTAAAAGAAACTCAGGCCAACAAAATACAAATATCTCAACCTTCAATTATTCAGTTAGAACTCAAGCCAATCGATATTCAATCGATCCATCGAGTAGGGAATCAATGTGTGATTACCCTGAAAAATGGTCAAAAAATTGTGATTGATGATTTTTATACAGCTGACTTTGGTTCTGAAAATTCTTTGCTCGTGCGTAGTGGGCCAGAGCAATTTGAATTGGTTGAAATGGATGTTGATGGTAAAACAATTAGCTATCGTTCTGTGAATGAATTTATGCAACCTTTAGCTGCATCGACTCAATTAAATCAGGCGACAACACCTGTTCAAGCTATGGAAGTTGCAAGTGAAGATGATGGTTCGCCATCGTTACTTAAGGCAGGATTGGCGATCTTAGGTGCAGAAGCGATATACCTGCTGGCATTTGACAAAGAAGATGATAAATCTTCTAGCAATGACAAAACAGCGCCAAGTACGCCAACTGGAAGTTTTGATAGTGACGGAAAAGTCGTGTCCGGCAAGGCGGAAGCAGGTGCAACGGTTTATATCGTAGATGCGAAAGGCAATACGATTGGTCAATCTAAAGCAGATGCTGATGGCAACTAAAAATTACTTTAGATGACGCGATTACAGACGGAAATCGTGTGATTGTGTACGCTAAAGACAAGGCTGGAAATAGTTCTCAATCAATGATTTTAACGGGTAGTAAAGATACGATCGCCCCAGACGCTGCAAATGCACAAGTGGATGAAAGCGGTAAGTTTGTCTCTGGTTTTGCCGAAGCGGGTTCAAAAGTTTATGTTTATGCTGCAGATGGCACAACGCTTTTAGGTGGGCCTGTGACTGCGGCAAGTGATGGCAATTTCTCCATTGCATTAAGTAATACTTTACAAGCAGGTGAGACGGCTAAAGTCATTAGATTTCTTTCATAAGTCGTTTTTCACTCAGCTCCAAGTTATAAATTCCAGCAATTAGATTGAATCTCAATGCTAGTCTTTTGCCTCGATTGCGATATCGCTCAGCAAGAATTTTGAAGGTTT
>NZ_VOYQ01000068.1:0-8466 GCF_013420195.1 Acinetobacter sp. YH01024 | reverse complement strand
GTAGCAGGTAGTGATTTGCTGGCTGATGGCGACCAATCAATCGCAGGCAGTGTGGTGGTGCATGATGTGGCAGGCAACCCTGCGACAGTGACAGCTGATAAAGTCTATAGCGTTGACACCACAGCACCGACGATTGCGATCACAGGTCCTCTGGCTGGTGACGACGTAATCAATGCGACTGAAAAAGGACAGCCATTAACCATCAGTGGTACGACCACAGGCGTGGAAAACGGCCAGCAGGTGACGGTGACCGTGGGCGTCAAGACCTACACCGCGACGGTGACGGACAACGCCTGGAGCGTGACGGTACCGGCGGAAGCTGTGGGCGAACTGCCTACAACAGGTTCTGTGTCTGTGACTGCTGACGTGAGCGATAAGGCTGGCAACCCTGCAACGCAGGCAAGCAACCCGATCAGCGTTGACACCACAGCACCGACGATTGCGATCACAGGTCCTCTGGCTGGTGACGACGTAATCAATGCGACTGAAAAAGGACAGCCATTAACCATCAGTGGTACGACCACAGGCGTGGAAAACGACCAGCAGGTGACGGTGACCGTGGGCGTCAAGACCTACACCGCGACGGTGACGGACAACGCCTGGAGCGTGACGGTACCGGCGGAAGCTGTGGGCGAACTGCCTACAACAGGTTCTGTGACTGTGACTGCTGACGTGAGCGATAAGGCTGGCAACCCTGCAACGCAGGCAAGCAACCCGATCAGCGTGGACATCGCCGCACCGACGATTGCGATCACAGGTCCTCTGGCTGGTGACGACGTAATCAATGCGACTGAAAAAGGACAGCCATTAACCATCAGTGGTACGACCACAGGCGTGGAAAACGGCCAGGTTATCAAGGTTCAGATCGGTGGCAAGTCTTATACATTCGAAATAGTCGAGACGAGCGGGAACTGGATTGTAACAGTGCCTGTCGAAGATGTGGCTTTGCTCACAGGTTCTCCGCAGATCACTGCAAGCGTGACCGACAGCGCAGGTAATTATGCACAGGATTTGCACACGATTACCGTGGACAAAACGCCTCCCACAGTGACGATCACGGTGGATCCAAACGTGCTAAATGGTGTTAGTGAGAGTAATTCTGGCGAGTTGACCATTAAGTTTACCGAAGTGCCGCATGATGATGCAGGCAATGCACTATCGGCAGCGGAGGTTTTGGCTTTGCTAGGTAATCCAGCCAATCTCAAGCTGGGTACGCTGAGCACGAGCGATGGCGGACTCACCTGGACGGGTACGGTCACCGCAGCGACAAACACCGAAACGATGGTGCCGCTGACGATTGCCGCTGGGAGTTACTACGATCAGGCTGGTAACGCAGGTAACGTTGGCAATCGCAACGTCAATATTGACACTATCGCACCAACGATCGGCATCACTGGCCCGTTGACGGGTGACGACGTGATCAATGCGGCTGAATCCCAGCAAGACTTGACCATCAGGGGCACCACCACTGGCGTAGAGAATAGCCAGTCGGTAACAGTTACCCTCAATGGCAAGACCTATACGGCTGTGGTGACGGATAATGCCTGGACGCTGGATGTGCCACGGGCGCATGTAACGCTGTTACCGCAAGGTGCGCTGACCGTAACTGCGGATGTGTCCGATACGGCGGGCAACCCTGCTGTCCAGGCAACGCGTCCGATTTCTGTGGATACAGTCTTACCGACGATCACAATCACCCACGTTGCGGATGGCAATGACATCGTGGATTGGAATGAGAAGATGGTAGATGGATTCATCATCAATGGCACGGTGTCGGGCGTGGATGTGGGCACCAACGTCACGGTGACCTTCAAGTATGCCAATGGTGATCCAATTCTCGGTGCCGACAATAACCCGATCAGCGTCACCGGCACGGTCGATGCGAATGGCAATTGGTCGGCGAAGGTCATCAAGGAACACGCCACACTGTTGAAGGACGGCTTGGCCACGGCTACCGTCAGCGATGCCGCAGGCAATAGCGCGAAGGATGTTCAGGCCTACACGGTTGCCGCGCCGCCAGCACCGGTGATCACTGGTTACTACGATAACATCGAGTATGTGCAGGGGAGCGCCAGTGCGCAGGCTGCGCTTGACGGCACCACTACGGTCTCGGGCAGCGTGTTGGACCGCTATGGCGAAGCGCTCACTGGCTTCAATACGCCGACCACGCTGGCCGGTACCTACGGCACCTTCACCTTCAACACCGCCACCGGCGAATGGAGCTACGTGCTCAATACAGGCTTGGCTGGTGCACTTGCCGCAAGCAACGCACCGTTGAATGATCAGCTCACCCTCACTGACAGTGATGGCAAGCAGTATCAGGTGCAGGTGTCGATCCACGACATGTTCCCGCCGACTGTAACCACCGTAACTGCTACCACTGTGGCGTTGAAGGAAGAAAACAAGATTAATAGCTCCGAGGTAGAAGGCCAACTGGAAGGTACTGCATCGGATGGTAGTAGTGTGGTCACAAACGTGACTGCTAACGGCCAGCCCGTCACCATCGGTCAGACTTTGGAACTGGCTGATAAGGGCGCGATCACGGTTTACGCTGACGGCCGTTACACCTTCGAGCCTTACGACGCTGATGGCTCGATTACGCTGGGCTACAGCATTGATGGAGGTACGCCGCAGACCACCACCATAATCGATAGCTTGGTAACTTACAGCAATGACGTCATGGGACGTATTACTGGTAGGGTAGATGCACCTGATGGTCAGATTACTCTGCGTCTGTACGCCAATAAGCAAAGCACCGATGATAATGGCGACGTAGATTACGGTAATGTCAGTTATCCTAACGGTGCAGATGTGGTGGTCACCGTCAGCGGCGGCCAATGGACGATCAGTCCCGAGCAGTTGCGTGAAGTGCTGCAAACCATCTGGTGGGCCGATCAGTTGCGCGGCGACGATGAAATTTACTTGCAGGTCAAGCTGGTTGATACCGTCACTGGGCACGTCAGCGAGGTGTCCGACAAGTACACCTTCGTGTCCGACACTTACGCCCCGCAAGCGACCTATGTTGATTACGTCGCACCAGAAGGCACTGGATTTGGTCATGTCACCGCGCTCGTGTCTGGTGACCTGTCTAACGCCAAGCAAACTCATGCCGATATTGGTGACAAGGTCGAGGTGTACTACGACGGTGTGTTCTATGGCGAGGGTACGGTTGGTAGTCTGGCTCCTGGTTACGGGCAATATTTGCAGATCAATGTAGCGCTTAATCAGGCCTTGTCTGATGACTACAATGCTGATCTGCTTAAGGTTCATGTCACCGACAAGGCGGGCAATACTGGTACCAGTGACAGTGGAACCGTGACTCTGGCACCAGAGAGCCTGCCAACACCGATAGTGGTTGCCTATGTAGATGCTGTTGCTGGTTCTAATGGCGCGGGCGGAAGTGGTGACACTGGGGATATCGGACACAATGGACTGACCAACGATAGGCAGGGTAGCATTAGTGGTACGATTGATCTAGGTGCGACTGGCGGCGACAAGGTGGACGAAGTTTGGGTAACGGTGCGTGGCCTTGGCCCGATCCGTATCGAAGTACCAGACGGAGAGATTGGAGTTTGGACTTGGACTATCACTTCGGAACAGCTTGCCCTGCTCACTTCCACTGGCACCCTTGGTGATGGTTTGGTCGAAGTAGTGGCACGTGCTTACAATGCAGATTCCAATTCGACAGGTCCGGCATCTGTGCCGTTTGAGTTCACCGTAGACGGTACCCCGCCGACGGTGAGTGTCAGTGTGGACGATGTGAACCTGACCGGCGCGGAGACCGTCATGGTCACCTTCACCTTCAATGAAGCGCCGCAGGGCTTTGTCGTGGGCGACATCACCACAACCGGTGGCACGGTCTCGAACCTGCAGCAGGTTAGCCCGCTGGTCTGGACGGCCACGTTCGCCCCGACAGCGGGTTACGAAGGTGTTGCCTCGGTGACGCTTGCGGCGGGCAGTTACGCCGATGCAGCGGGCAATGCCGGCTTGGCAGGCAACGTGGTCAGCATGACCGTGGATACCCGCGCGCCTGTCAACACGGTGCCCGTGGCGCAGACAGTCAATGAAGACACGGCGTTGAGCCTGTCGACGGTTCAGGTGACTGACACCAACCTCGCCAGCGTGCAGCTCAGTGTGGGCAATGGTGTCATGAAAGTGACGTTGCAAACTGGGGCTTCCATCAGTGCCGGTAGCAACGGTAGCGGTACCCTGACCCTGGTCGGCAGCGAGGCGGCGATCAACGCGACCTTGCAGACCTTGACCTACCAAGGTAATACTCACTGGAGTGGTATCGATACTTTGGCGGTGGTTTCCAAGGATAACTTCGGGCAGACAGTTAATAACACCACGACGATCAACGTCACGCCGGTGGCCGACGCGCCCACGTTGACCTTAACGTCGCCGACGGTCGAGTCGCCAGTGGACAATGGACTCATGCGGACCACTTATACGGGTTTGAATATTGGTGGCACTGGTGGCAATGGTGTGTCTGCAACAGACTTGCTGGTCGGTTTTGCTGCTGCCTCCGGTGGCACCAGCACCACAGTTACCAATGCCAATGTCAACATCTCCAACGGATTGACTGCTAACGCAGGTGTCAAGATGTCCGGCCTGATCTATCTGGAAGCAGGCAAGTCATATACCTTTGGTGGCACTGCCGATGACAGCGCTGCCATCGTGGTCGGTGGTATCACTGTGGCTTCGGGGCGTTGGGGCAGCATTAGTACCAGTCCTGATGGCTCTAGTGGATCCGGTAAGTTTCAAGGCACGTTCACGCCCTCTGCCAGTGGTTACTACACATTGGACATCTATGTGCATAACCAATCTGGGGATGGTGGCTATAGCATCTTGTTTAAAGAAGGGTTGAACCCAGCCGCCGTGCTGTCGACGACGTCTGCACAACTGTTTACAAATGTGGCAGCGATTGGGGTGGCAGGGGGTGAACTGGGCAGTCTGAGCAACGATACCGGTGGCCACGGCTATTACAAGGCCTATGGTGCCAATGAAGGTGAGGCTGGTACTGCCATCAAGATTTCCAGCATTGCTGCAGGTCTGGTGGATACCGATGGCTCCGAAACTTTGGTGGTGTGGGTCAAGAACATCCCTGTGGGTGCGAAGCTCAGCGATGGCAACAACAGCTTCACCGC
The DNA here is from genome assembly GCF_013420195.1 of Acinetobacter sp. YH01024. Classification (NCBI taxonomy): domain Bacteria; kingdom Pseudomonadati; phylum Pseudomonadota; class Gammaproteobacteria; order Moraxellales; family Moraxellaceae; genus Acinetobacter; species Acinetobacter sp. YH01024. The sequence goes on along the minus strand of NZ_VOYQ01000068.1, from coordinate 3,319 downwards.
CACAAGTGGCAACACGCAAGTGGATGTTCAGAGCTGGAACAAGGCTGCGCTGACTTACACCCCGCCCATCAATGCTAGCACTGGTGCGGTAACGCTACAGGTGGAGGCTATCAGCACCGAAGTAGCTAACAACAACAACGCCAGCACCAGCAGTAATCTGGTGGTGCAGGTACATGCGGTTGGGCCGGTCGTGTTGGGTGCGTTCAGCGGTGGCGTGCTGGGCAATACCTCGGCGTGGACTGTTACAGAGGGAACGGTGGCGATTAATAGGGATGGGCGATTGGTGATTGATGATTCAAGCAACAATGGTGGAAATAATGCCATAGCCACCAGCGCTGCTTTTACTGTCAATCATGCTGGCAGTACTCTGACGTTCAACCAGTGGACGAGCGAGGCACGGTACGGTGATTCGGTCAGTTATCGGTTGCAAAAGCAGAACGTCAATGGCACTTGGAGCAATGTGACGGGGGGCGATGGTACGCACAATTTCACGAACGACACCAATCTGAGCAACCAGTCCATTACTCGGACAATCGATGAGGCAGGCACCTACCGGCTGGTGTTCACGGTTGCGGACAATTCATGGTGGGGGGGCAATCTTACCTTGCAGGTCGACAATATCACCCTGACCCCACCTCAGAACATCGCTGGCAGGGGTGCATCTGCCGAAAGCTTCGTTGCCGATTCGTTCGGTGAAGATCTGCTGATGAGTGGTCTCGAGAATGACAGCTTAAACGGCGGTGCAGGAAGTGACATCCTCAATGGTGGTTCAGGCAACGATACCTTGATTGGTGGTTCTGGTTCAGACACAGCGATTTATGCGGTCTTAAATGCTGCCGATGCGACAGGTGGTAATGGTACAGACACATGGGTCGATTACGAAGCCAATGACAAAATTGAGTTTGGTGCTGGGTTCTTCGGAGGTCTACTTTCAGTAGATCAATCGGATATTGCTAACTACATCAAAGTTGAAGATGATGGTAATGGCGATGCCGTATTGAAAATTGACCGTGATGGTGTTGCTAATAGAACGAGTGGTACAACTCATGATTGGGCTGATTTGTTAATTATTGAAGGTAAGACCGCATTGGAATTACAGGATTTAATTAATAACCAAATCATTATTGGTTAATCTGAGTCTTTAAAGAAAGCGACATATCAAATATGTCGCTTTCTTGTCTTTTTCATTGTTAAAAATTATTTCAAACTTATATTTTTAAATTAGATACGCCAATCTCAACTTTTAATTATGGTTTCAAGCTGTATAGGAGGATTCCCTAATTTCATATTTAGAATAACTGAAAGAGTATGTGAAAGAATCTTACGAACAATTCGATGTGTTAAATGCCACAGATCTTTTGCCCTTACTTTTTGAATGTTGAATCGGTCAGTCAACTGACCGATAACAGTTTCAATTTGCCTTCGAGCATTCATCAATATTCTGATTGATTCTTTTGGTCTTAGATCAACCATATTTCGTCTATAAGGTGTTTGTAAGTCTAAATATTGATGCCTAAAATATTGTTTTAATTCAGGTCTTATATATCCCTTATCCGCTCCCAATAAACCATAAATGTTTTGTGTAATTTCAGGTGCAACATCTCTTTCATCACAATTTGCTGGAGCAAAAGTATAGTTCGTAATCATCCCTGATAAATTAATCACGATATGCCCTTTAAACCCATAATATTTTTCCTGTTTTGCCGCACAATAACTAAAGCCTGCTGATGCTTTAAAGTTTCTATGCTTTTTTGCTCTCGCATAACGACAGACAGGAATCGGTAAACCATCCATAAAATGAATATTATCAGCACCAAAACGAGAACTTAGTTTTGCTGTAATTTGTTGATTAATATTCCATAAATTTGCACAATGCTTGCAGAAATTAGGATATGAACCTAACTAAGGAAACCACTCAATCCAATTATGCTTGAAATACATCCAGATATTTTTATCTGAATCTAGGCTGAGAAACTTCAGTTGGGGTGCAAAGATTCAATTTATTACAGGTGATAGTTGGTATTCATCGACTGCAAATCTAAAAACCATAAGAAAATATGGTATTCGATTTATGTTTGGTATCGACTGTAACCGTAAGGTTTCCCCAGAAAAAGGACAATGGTTTCAACTGCGTTTATTACCAGATTTCCATCAGGGTCAAGTGGTCTGGCTCAAAGATTTTGGCTTTGTACAATTATTTAAGACTCAGTTAAAAGAACAGCAGAGGTTTTATATTGTGTATCAAGATGAAGATGATTTATTGTCCTTTGAGGGTTTTCATGAATTACATTCAAGTCATTGGAAAATAGAGCAATATCACCGGGTGATTAAACAGGTTTGTCATATTGAAAAGTTTCAAGTGAGACGATCTAAACTGATTTTGAATCATATTTTTTCAGCCTTAATGGCCTACGTCGAGATACAAAAGAACCAGTTTGAGCGGATCTTTGAAAATGTATATCGTTGGCAGAAGAAATTATTTAGACCAATCATCAAAGACTTCATTGATGACTTTATTCTCGATAAAAATCATCTGCTACCACAGAGAATCTATAAATAATACTGCGTAAGTCCTATTTTATATAAAATTATGAAATATATAGAAATATAGGTTTATTTTTTGTTTGTTTTTTAATCAAAATTATGAAAAAACTATAACAGTAAGAGAAAATAATTTAATAAAAATGGTGTGCTTTTTTAATTTGGTGTGTTGTAACTAAATTTTCATATATATTTAACTAGACATTAATTATTCGATTCAAAAACTTTTCTTTAATCTGGCTTGGAGAATGGAATTGCTTGTTATTCGCTATAAGCCTTGGATCATGATCATACTACTGGTTTTAGCTGTCAGTTTTGCTACATATCGCTGGTGGCAAGGACCATTGCTGCCTAGTTATGAAGTCGTATCTAGTCCATTGATTCAAACAGTTGTCGCTTCAGGACGGGTAGAGAAAGTATCTCGGACTCAGATTGGTAGTGAAATTACAGGGGTTGTTCTTGAGCGATTGGTTCAAGAGGGAGATCGGGTCTCTCGAGGGGATATTCTTTTAGTACTGAAATCTGATGAAATTTCAGCGCAAGTGCGGCAGGCAGAAGCTGAATTAAAAGAACTCGAAACCACTAGACGCCCGCAAGCAGAAGTTGATTTAGCGAATGCCAAAGTACAATTAGAACAGGCTCAAAGAGAGACGTTACGCAGACGAAATACCGAATCAGGAATATTATCAGCAGAGGAAAGGGAGAAATCGATAGAGGCAGAAAGACTCGCCCGTAATAATTTGGAATCAGCTCGATTAAAAGTTGCTTCACTTGCCCC
>NZ_VOYQ01000067.1:0-11759 GCF_013420195.1 Acinetobacter sp. YH01024 | reverse complement strand
ATAGCAAGAGTGAACCACCTGATCCCTTCCCGAACTCAGAAGTGAAACCTCTTAGCGCTGATGGTAGTGTGGGGTTACCCATGTGAGAGTAAGTCATCGCCAGCTCTTTATTCGAAACACCCCCTGATACGTCAGGGGGTGTTTTTTTATGCGGGGAAAAAGGGAAAGTTATCAAAATAGAAAAATAATAAGAGAAGCAAATTCAAAAAATAGGAAAACGAGAGATATTAAAAAAGAATGAGGCTAAACAGCGCTAAAAATTTACATCAAGGCAAGCCTATATTCTTTATAGTGAAGTTTAGTCGCCAAGGTATAAAAACAATAGGATGTGCAAATGCTCCAAGATCTCGATAAAGTCTCTATTTTAGAGATATTGCAGCAACGCTTTGAGGCAAATATGCAGCGGCATCCAGAATTACTTTGGGATGATGTAAAAAAACAATTGATAGCACAGCCCTCAAAACTAAAAATTTTAATCGAAATGGAAAAAACAGGCGGTGAGCCAGATATTGTGACGCTGAATCAGCAATCTCAAGACCTGATATTTTATGATTGCAGCTTAGAGTCACCAAAGCTTAGACGAAGCTTGTGTTATGACCGTGATGCCTTGGAGAATCGGAAGGATCATCCTCCCCAAAATAACGTTATAGATATGGTGCGAGACATCGGTGCTGAGCTACTGACAGAAGAAGACTATCGAGCGATACAGCAAGTTTTTCATTTCGATTTAAAGACTTCGAGCTGGATTGTGACGCCAGCGGATATTCGGCAAAAGGGCGGGGCACTGTTTTGTGATCGACGTTATGATCATGTATTTAGCTACCATAATGGCGCGCAGTCATATTATGCGTCTCGTGGATTTCGCTGTAAGCTGGTGATTGCTTAATCTCAGTGCTATAAATGTTTTTAAAACAATCAAGTGCGTTAAAGCGAGCTTTTCTAAAGATGTAATTGCGTTTGTTTTTTAGACATTTAAAATTTTTCTAAACTAAAGATAGAAATAAATGATGGTGTGTCGTTCTGAAGTTTAATGAAAGAATAGAAGAATTAGGCCTGAAAATAAGGGTATTATTATTTAAAAAAATCAGTTAAATAATCATATATTGATAATGTTTAATAATTAAACTAAAGCATGAAAAATAACACAATTAACATGTACTTATAAGCGACTAGATTTATTAAACATACGTCTAATATCCCTAGAAAACACTGTTCCGTATATTCCGTGGCTGTTGAATTTTACTTAAAAATTCAATGAATGTTATGGACAAGTACTCATGGGAGATGAGAACGATGACAACGGAAAAAATAGACATAAATTCTGTAGTCGATAAGGCTAAATTTACCCCGTTCCACTTCAATGTAGTGGCTTGGTGCTTATTGATTATTTTATTTGATGGCTACGATTTAGCGATTAATGGCGTGGTTTTACCATTATTGATGCAAGACTGGGGCTTAAGTGCAATGCAAGCGGGGATGCTTGCCAGTACTGCGCTCGCAGGCATGATGTTTGGTGCCATGTTCTTTGGTTCTTTAGCGGATAAGATTGGCCGTAAAAAAGTCATTATGATCTGTATCGTTTTATTTAGTGGTTTGACCTTTGCCGGTGGTTTTGCGTCGAATCCAACAGAATTTGGTATTTTGCGTTTCTTGGCTGGTTTAGGGATTGGCGGTGTAATGCCTAACCTTGTGGCTTTAACGTCTGAATACGCGCCGCAGAAGATGCGTAGCACACTGGTAACGACGATGTTTAGTGGTTATGCAGTCGGTGGTGTGATGGCGGCACTTTTAGGTTCATGGTTCACCCCTGACTTTGGTTGGCAAATCATGTTCTTTATTGCGGGTATTCCTCTTTTCCTTTTACCTGTGATTTGGAGATTTTTACCAGAATCTTTGGCATTTATGGTGAAAGAAAACAAACAGGAAAAAGCCCGCAGTATCGTGAAGCGCTTAGCACCTGAAGTGAAAGTGACTGAAAATACAGTGTTCACTTTGCCTCAAGAAAGCGTGCCTGAAGCTGCTAACGTGGTGAGTTTATTCCGCCGTGGTCGTGCCGTAAATACATTATTGTTTTGGGTGGCGTTCTTTACGTGCCTATTGACCATGTATGCGCTAAGCAGCTGGTTACCAAAACTGATGATGGCAGCCGGTTATTCTATGGATAACAGCTTAATGTTCATGATGGTCATGAACGTGGGCGCAGTTGTGGGTATTGTTGGCGGTGGTATTTTGGCTGACCGTTTCCATTTAAAACCTGTGCTGATGGTTTTGGGTATGATGGGCGCGATTGTGATGAGCTTGATGGGCTTCCAATCGAATCAGTTCTTGCTATACATTTTGGTATTCTTGGCAGGTGCTGCATCTATTGGTTCGCAAATGCTGCTGTACAGCTATGTGGCACAGTATTACCCACTTGCTGTACGTTCGACAGGAATTGGTTGGTCTTCTGCAATTGGTCGTATGGGCGCGATTGTAGGGCCGATTCTGATTGGTGGTTTGCTCGGTATGAACTTACCTGCACATTTCAACTTTATGGCGGTGGGTTTACCTGTACTGATTACTGCGATCGCGGTTGCATTGATCATGCATGAAAATGACAGTGATAAAATTGATGTTAAAGAGGCATCTACAGCCAAAGCTTAAGTTGTGATTCTTTAAAAAGAAAAGTCTCCGAAAGGGGGCTTTTTTGTATAATATTTAAAATTTTTTATTAGAAAATTATCATGAATGAAGAAAAACCAAATAGTAGAAATATACCTTTACCGATACAAAGAGAAGTTAGACAAAGATGTGGCTTTGGATGCGTTATATGTGGAATGCCATTATATGAATATGAGCACATGGAAGAATGGGCTTTAGTCAAACGTCATATTGCTGATGAAATAACACTATTATGTGATCAGCATCATCGTGAAAAAACTAGTGGTTTATTGCCTAAAGAACAAGTTAGAAAAGCTAATGAAAAACCATTTAATTTACAAGAAGGGATATCTAAACCTTACCTTTTGCATTTTTCAGGAGAGGAAGCAATTGTTGAGATAGGAGGAAATATTTTTAGTTGTAAGGATCAAGGATACGGTACAGCTATGGTACCCATTAGTGTTGATGGGACACCGTTAATTGGGTTAATACTTGCGGATGGACATTTTTTACTAAATTTAGTAATTTTCAACGAATATAACACTCCCATTTTGCACATTAAGAATAATCAATTAATTTTCAAACCTTTAGCTTGGGATATTCAATTGGTTGGTACTACTCTTACTTTAAGAGAGAACCATCGAAAAATTTTAATAGAAATAGAATTTTGCCCTCCTAATAAAGTTATATTCAAACGAGGAAGATTTCTTCGCAATGGAATAGAAATTTTAGTTCGTCCTACAAATATTCTTATTACAAATAATAGTACTATCATCAAAAATTGTACGGCTGTGAATTGTTATGGAGGTTTGATAATTGGCTATCATGAAAAAGCAATTGGTGGATTTTTTGCTATGGATGGAATTAGTAGATATTTAGGCTCAAATAAAGAAGCATTAAAATTTGAGAAAGAGTCTTTACAAGGAAGTAATATATAGTAAATGCTTAGTTAATCCATATTGAGCTTAATAAATATGAAACTCAACTCATTCTCCCCAATCCCTGAAGACGATGAAGAACTGCATTTGCCTGAACTGGTGTATTGGTCATCTTTAGGTGAACTGGCTGAAGTCGAAAAATCTTTGGCGAATGGCACAGACGTAAACTCTGCCGATGACGAAGGATACAGCGCACTGCATGCAGCCGCAGAAAACGGCTATTTAGACGTCGTGAAGCTATTGGTAGGCAAAGGTGCATACGTACAGCACAAAACCCAATATACCGCTTTAGAACTTGCAGAAATGGCAGGCAATGATGATGTAGTAGCATACTTAAAAAATTTGTAAGCTTATATATCCTATAACTTAACCCGAATCCTTTTTAAGCCAATGACTGCATAATTTGAATTGTGGGCTTATGCTGCTGAGTTAATTGGTATGCACATAGTGATGCGTAAATACCACTTAAAAAGCCTGAGATACTTCTAGCTCTACTCGTCACCAAATTGTATTGACCTTTCAATAAGCTGAATAACGTTTCTATTTTATTACGTTGTTTTAAGTGATATGCATCTGATGTACAGAGTTGAACAGACCGCATGTTCTTTCGATGATAAGTAATTAAATCAATACCTTGTTCTTTTAATCTGTTTTTTAAATCCTGACTGATATAACCACGATCCGCGTAAAGCTTTGCTTCCAAGCCTTCAACCAAATGCTCAACCATTCTTATGTCAGCCACATGTCCATTGGATAATGCTGAACAAACGACTTCTCCAAGTTGATTCATCATAATATGTAATTTACAGCCGTAGAACCAACCCATCGAGCTTTTACCACGAGATGCAATTTCTGCTAGAGATTTATGGCTTTGAATTCGTTGATTTTTACAGACAGGTAAAGTGGTTGAGTCAATCCATAAATATTGGCTCCGTTGACCTTTCATTAAGGCTACATGTAAAGCATGTAGTGCCAACTGGTGCGTATTAATGAGGTGAATCAGCCGTTGGTAACAGGGTAAGCTCTTAAATAAAGAGCTTTTATCCTGCCTTAGCCATGTGAAAAATGCTTTGAAATTAGTGAAATGAGAGCATTTATACCAAATAGCAATAAAGGTGATTTCTGAAAGACTCAAGTGAGCCGCTCGAATTCTTGAGAAACGATGGCTTTGCTTAAGGAATTGCCAATAAGTTGCTTCAAATTTAAGAAAGAAATCATCAATTACGCAAAATAATTCGGTACTATTAAACATGAGGATAGAGTTGTGAGTTTTGTGTGGTAACTCAACTGATGGCTCTAGTCCTCATATTTTTCAAGTCAATTTCTTATCCGCGATTCGGGTTATAACTTAGATTTATAAAATACCCGCATGCAATATGCGGGTATTTTCCATTTGTATTATTGTTGCTGTTGCTGTTGCTGTTGCTGTTGCTGTTGCTGTTGCTGTTGCTGTTGCTGTTGCTCAAGCTCCTGCTGAATCGCTTGATTAAACGCAGGCAAGTCATCTGGACAGCGAGAAGTAATGAGCACCCAACCGCCCGTATTACAGCGGTGCACCTGCTCATCGACCCAATGTGCACCCGCATTTTCCAAATCCAAACGAATGCTTTTATAAGACGTCAGAGTTTTATCACGAATTCTTTCAGCATTAATGAGCGCCCAAGGACCATGACAAATTGCAGCAATAGGTTTTTGATGGTTAGCAAAGTTTTGAATGAGCCGCAGCGCATCTTCATTGATCCGTAGATGATCTGCATTGACAGTTCCGCCCGGAATTACTAACACGTCATAGTCTTCAGCATTTACGCTGCTCAATTGGGCATTGGGTTGGACTTCAGCTTCGACCTTTTTGTCTGCTTTTACTGTCTGGACCGCAGCATGTTTAACAGCGGCATGAATGGCTTCAATTCCCTTTTCATTTAAATAATTTAAGGGTTGAATCAGCTCATCATGTTCAACACCGACATTTGACGTTATCACTAAAGCTTTTAAAGTCATGATTGACTCCTTGCAATGAGGATTGTCTATCACGCTAGCAACTTGACGGATTTGGGTATGTAATAATTTCGCAGGAAAGTGTAAGAAGTTTTGACAGAGAAATTATTCGAAAATTCTAGATTAGGGCGAATTCTTTAAAAAATCAGCTAGAAAAAAGAAAACCCCGACATCCTGTCGGGGTTTTCTTCGTATTTCGTGTTCTAGATACAACTCCTTGTCATATCTCACGTCCTGATGCAGAAACTTATTGTTATTGTTTTATGTTTCGGAAACTTCCTGTTTCCTGATAACTGTAGATTAGGCCTGTTTGAATAAATTGAATAGCAGCAATTTTCTGCATGCCATGTAAGCCAAAACGTACAAAATTATTCTGTTACCTTTCCAAAGAAAAATCATCTGATTAATTGATTAGAATCAAATGATTATAAAAGGGAAGGGAACAATAAATGAAACAATGTATACAATATTTTCGAACGCCTAGCCTCATCGTCGGTATCTTGATGACAGCCGCATGCCATGCGGAAAACACCACAACTACAGCACAAGATCAAACACCAAGCCAAGCTCAAAAATCGGCACAAATCCAGCAAGAACAACGCTTTAAAATACAAAAAATCGCTCAATTTAATGAACCTTGGGCGTTTCAACAACTCCCAGATGGACGCTTATTGCTAACTGAAAGAAAAGGTCAACTGATCATCTTTAACCCGCAAAATCAGCAGAAAATACAGGTGAAAAACCTTCCCAAAGTTGCCTATGGCGGACAAGGTGGATTAGGTGATATTGCACTTGATCCACAATTTGAAAAAAATCATCATATATATCTGAGCTATGCAGAAGCAGGACAGGGCGGTTATGGCGCTGTCATCGAAAAAGCCACATTAAACCTCAATGAAGCTGTGCCAAGTTTAAAACAGCGAAAAATCATTTGGAGGCAAATTCCAAAAGTAGAAGGTCAAGGCCATTATTCACACCGAATGCAGTTTGGTACAGATGGAAAATTATGGGTGAGTTCGGGCGAACGTCAGAAGTTTGATCCTGCACAAGATCTGCAGTCAAATTTGGGTAAAGTACTGCGCTTAAATAGTGATGGAACACCTGCTGTAGATAATCCATTTCAGACCCAAGGCGAAGTTGCCAAGCAAGTGTGGAGCTTCGGGCACCGTAACCCTTTAGGCATGGCATTTGATGCAAAACAGCAGCTTTGGGTGGCCGAAATGGGACCGAAAGGCGGCGATGAGTTAAATCTTGTGCAGCGTGGGAAAAACTATGGCTATCCGCATGTGTCGAATGGCGATCATTATGATGATCAACCGATTCCTGATCATCATACACGGCCTGAATTTGAAGCGCCTGCCATCAGCTGGACACCGGTGATTTCACCGTCGAGTTTGATGTTTTACCAAGGGAAAAAGTTCCCCTTGTGGAAAAATAAAGCGCTGATTGGTGGTTTGTCGTCTCAAGCAATCGTGATTGTGGACACAACACATCAACCGGCAACAGAAATCCAGCGCATCGACATGAAACAGCGGGTCCGTGGCTTGATTGAGGCCAAAGATGGAGCCATTTGGGGGATTGAAGACGGTGAAAAAGCATGGTTATTCAAAATTGAGCCAAAATAGCGGCTAAAAAATAAACAAAAAAAATCCAAAAAATAAAAAAAAAGCCCCTACAGGGCTTCTCACATACAGGCCAGCACGAATTTTAAATCCGTCAGCTAAGCCGCATAGTGCTCATCGGCATTAAAGGCATTGGCTTGAATTTGAATCAACTTACGATTTCCCTGTTCTCCATTCATCCGCCAATGCGCAATTTTAATATTATCAACGATCGCAACATCACCTTTATGCCATTGCAAAAGCAGGGCATCTTGATACATCGCATCAAAAAATTGCTGTTTTTCGGCATCGTTCCATTCAATTTGTTGACCTTCTGGCGTGTAAATTTCCCAAGTCAGCTGCATGCCGTCCGCCGTCGAATCGATTTCAATGTCCCCTCGATTTTCAAAGCAATTTTTGGCCGCCTGATGGGCAAATGGATTGGTATTATTGGCAAAAGCCCATGGCTGAATCACATGCTTTTTCGTATCGGGGTGATGAATCACCAGTGGCGAACGCTGTAAGGTCAGTTTGGCTTTTTTATCTTGTCGAATCTCTAGACTAAACGGGCTCTTTTTCAGCAATAATCGGTCAAATAGCCCTACCTCGCGCGCCGAGACATAAGAAAAATGGTTCCATGCACCGAGATATTTTTCCTGTAGATGTTTCGGAAAACTCTCCCAAATCTGCTCTAAGTTATTAAATCCTGTTTCTGCCAAATACGTCGAAGGTTCCTGACAAAATAAGGCGATATAACGCGAGCGTTCTGAGCGTACTCCGCCTTCAACATGCGGGCCTTGTACCGAGTTTTCGACTGGACCCAATTGCACTGTGTTGCGGTCTATATAACGACGGTAGTCGCCAGCACCGAGCAAGTTCTCACTGTATTTTCGCATCCAAGATGCAACCCAGCTGGGCATATTGGGGTTAAAAGCATTCCATGGGGTAAACTGAAAATATTGTTCAATCAGTTGGTTAAATTGTTCGGGTTGCTCGATGTTAAAACCACGAAACAGTAAGATGCCATTTTCATGGATTTGTTGTAAAAGCTCTTGTCGATGCGCGCCAATATATTGTGCAAGATCTTGTGGGCTATTGTGTTCTGGAGCGGCATGAAAAATGCGGGTAAAACTATTCAGTTGTTGCTGTTGCAATTGCATAGGTCATTCTCTAATTTTTTAATTCAATTTTTATTGTTGTCGCCTAATCCCTAAGCGCTGACAGTTCGAGCTGCTGAACTCGCAGCAGTTATTCTGTCTAAATTCTCTGCCGATTATAAGTACAGTTTTACTGTTGCGATGTAAGTATTGTTGATAAATTGCGATTTTTCGACGAATAGAGTGCGATTGCTGAGTGAATGACGACATGAAAAAAGCCCTCGACATCCTATCGAAGGCTTTTTAGATTCATTCTAAAGATATGACTCCTGTCATACCGATTAGCGTTCCTGCTGCATGTGCATTATTTATTTTTATTGCAAGACATCCTGTCTCTGTATGTTCTTACTATAGGCGCGTTGCTGTTGAGGCTACAGGCGTAAATACTGCAAGCGCTGTAGGTAAATGCCTACAGCAGAACGTCGCTAAATCCTGCTAGTGTAGTGATGGATATAACAACAATGAGTTTCGCGCATGCCTGCAACACAAATCGATATACGGATGCAATACAGCATAGAACAAGAACAACAGTTGATAAATGCTGTCTTTGACGCCTTACAACAGAGTTTTCAGCTGCCTCGATATGACCGCAATATACGTTTGCAAGTGCATGCCCCACATCGGTTTCAGGTGTTTGATCATTTGACGCAGCCTGAGCGTTTTACACATATCACCATCGATTGTTTTGCGGGACGAACCTTAGCAACCAAGCGTAAGTTATATCAAATGCTGGTGCAAAATTTGGTGGAATTTGGCATTCCAGCCGACCATATCATCATTACCTTACGCGAAAGCCCTCAAGAAAACTGGGGGATTCGAGCTGGTCAAGCCGCCTGTGATGTCGATTTAGGTTTTCAGGTCGATGTTTAGTCTGTGCAAATACATGGAATGTTGCTTTCACGGAGCTTAAACGAAAAAAGCCCCGACATCCTGTCGGGGCTTTTTCGGATTCATTGTAGCGGTATAACTTCTGTCCTACCGTTAAGCTTCCTGCTCATTGTCTTATCATTGTTATTTTATGTTCAGTGACATCCTGTCGCTGTATGACCTTAATATAAAAGTAATCCAATAACGTGAATAGTGTCTATTATCCGCATCTAATGTAAGCTAAAACGTACAACACTTAAATTTTAATTCTGACCGTTCCTTCAAGGCATTGCATAGCAGCTAGGCTCTCGACTGCTAGATCTATGTTTCCAAATCGATCTAAACCGCTTTTAAAACAGCTGGAAGCTGGTTTTGAAGTGACTAAAAGCTTTATCAGCGGTGTTACATATTTTTGCGATTAATTGGTTGAATGGTGAACTAATTTATCAGACATTAAAAATTCATAATGAAAAATATACAGGGAATAAGATCGATGCTAAGCACACTTACACAACAACGGACGACGTCAAAACTTCAGCTCGCATTAGGCTGTGCCATTGCGCTTAGTGCTTCAGCAAATTGGGCAGCATCTCCACAAGAGATTAAGAAAATTGCGGAAAGTCAAAAACACAGTTATTTAGAGACCTTGAAAACCTTGGTCAATATTGAATCTGGCAGTAAAGATATTGAGGGTTTGAATCAAATTGCCAAGGTGGTCGCAGAGCAATTAAAAGCCACAGGGGCTGAGGTGAACGTGATTCAGCCCAAAGACATCATGAAACTCGATGGTGCGCCAGATCAGACAGGGCCGATTGTAAAAGCGGTACTAAAAGGCAAAGGTCAAACGAACATTATGTTGTTGGCGCATAACGATACGGTGTATCAAAAGGGCCAATTACAAGGTCAACCGTTTCGCATAGACGGTAATAAAGCCTATGGCTTGGGTATTTTGGATGACAAGCAAGGTGTTGCTGCAGTGATTCATGTTTTGGATATGCTGAAACAGCTGAAGTACCAAGATTACGGCACCATTACGGTATTAATTAATTCAGATGAAGAAATCAGTTCACCCGGCTCGCGCCAATTGATTATGGATACGGCTCAAAATCAGGATGTTGTCCTCTCCTTTGAAACCGGTGGTTTAGAGGGAAGCTTGATGTTAGCCACCAGTGGGATTGGTGCGGCTTATTTAGATATTAAGGGGCGGGGTTCGCATGCGGGGGTAAAACCTGAAGCAGGGGGCAATGCCTTGACAGAACTGGCTTTTCAGATTCAACAACTGGAAAATCTATCCAATCCGAAAACGGGTTTAAAGCTGAATTGGACTGTTGCGACGGCTGGAAAAACCCGAAATGTGATTCCTGACCATGCGACAGCACAGGCAGATGCTCGTTCTTTAAAACCACAAGATTTTGCTGAGTTGGAAAAAACCTTGAAGCAAAAAGTCAAAACCAAAAAATTGGCGGAAAGTCAGGTCGAAGTCAAATTTGAAGTGCGTCGTCCACCTTTAGAAGCCAGTCCACAAGCCAAAAAATTAGCCGCAACAGCCCAGCAGATTTACACAAACGAATTAAAGCTGCCGATGAAAGTTGAAACGACCGCTTGGGGTGGTGGTACTGATGCCGCTTTTGCTGGAGTTACTTCGAAAGCCGCGATCATTGAAGGAATCGGTATGTCTGGCGATGGATTACATTCAGATAAAGCAGAATATATTTTGACGGATTCTATCGTGCCGCGTTTGTACTTGGTGACCCGCTTAATTGTTGAAAGTTCTAAAAAGTAATCGCATCCGATTGGGTGAGATCTAATGAGCCATGGCCCTGAGTTTGGTTATGGCTCATGTTAGAGCTACACTTGTGCAGCCTTTGAAATGAAAAAAGCCCCGACATCCTGTCGAGGCTTTTTCAGATTCATTCTAGCGGTATAACTCCTGTCCTACCGTAAGCTTCCTGCTTAGTCTTATCATTGTTGTTTTATGTTCAGTGACGTCCTGTCTCTGTATGTTTTAACTTTATCGTGGATGATGCATGGCGTATAGCTGCCATCTGCCGAAAATAATGTAAGCCTGAACCTACAAAAGGCGGCATTTATCACGCGAACGGCAACAATTAAGCACTCACATATTGCAGTAATTTTTTGAAAATCGCTTTAACCGCTTTGTTGTCAAATTCATTCGGTTCGAATTTATCTGTTTGATTACGTGTAAAAATGTCACGAATTTCAACTACAGCATTACTGTCAATTAAGCCCAATTGAGTTGCCACTTGGCGAATTTGATCAATCGAACGTGAACCATTGGTGCCTCCATAGCTAACGTATGCCGCAGGTTTTCCGCCCCATTCTTTACCGAGGTAATCCAATGCATTTTTGAGCGCAGGGCTGTAGCCGTGGTTATATTCAGGGCTAATGAAAATAAATGCGTCGCCTTGCGCGATTTTATCAAATGGAGCGTAAAACTCTGTCCTTCAGGTCAGAGATATAAGCGACACGACATGAAGTGTCGTTTGATTTAACTAAGGACTATTTTCCTTGAGTTTTGATTGTTAATATAAGTACATGAA